>NZ_JBEYHT010000080.1:0-31989 GCF_040635425.1 Streptomyces laurentii
GGACCGAGCTGGCTGGACCCGGACTATCTGATCCAGACCTTCGGTCCGATCGGTGTCCTCGCCATCGTCTTCGACGAGTTCGTGCTCAGAGTGCCTGGGCCGCGGGCTTCACCATGCCCCGGACGGTCCGGGACTTGACGAACTCGCCCATCGCCGTCATCTCCCACTCGCCGGAGAACTGACGGATCAGCTTGGCCATCATCACGCCGGTCTGCGGCTCCGCCGTGGTCAGGTCGAACCGGACCAGCTCCTCGCCGGTCGCCGCGTCGATCAGCCGGCAGTACGCCTTGGCGACCTCGGTGAACTTCTGCCCGGAGAAGGAGTTCACGGTGAAGACCAGGCCGGTGGTGTCGGCGGGCAGCCGGCCCAGGTCGACCACGATGACCTCGTCGTCGCCCGCGCCCTCGCCGGTCAGGTTGTCACCGGAGTGCTTGACGGCCCCGTTGAGGATGGACAGCTTGCCGAAGTAGCAGCTGTCGACGTGGTTGCGCTGCGGGCCGTAGGCGATCACGGACGCGTCGAGGTCGATGTCCTTGCCGCGGTAGGCCGGCTCCCAGCCGAGGCCCATCTTGACCTGGGAGAGCAGCGGCCGCCCGCCCTTGACCAGGGACACGGTCTGGTTCTTCTGGAGGCTGACCCGGCCCTTGTCGAGGTTGATCTTCCCGCTGCCGGCGGGCGGGGCCGGGGGAGCGGCGGGCGGGGCGGCCGGAGCCGGCGGGGCCTGCCAGGCCGGCGGAGCCGACGGCATCGAGGGCGCGACCGGAGGGGCGGGCGGCGCGGGCGGTGCCACGGGCGCGGGGGCGGCGGCGGGCGTGGGCTCCTCGTCCACGCTCACGCCGAAGTCGGTGGCGATGCCGGCCAGCCCGTTCGCGTACCCCTGGCCCACGGCACGGGCCTTCCACGCCCCGTTGCGCAGGTAGATCTCGATGACGACGAGCGCGGTCTCGGTGGCGAGCTGCGGCGGGGTGAACGTGGCGAGCACGCTGCCGTCGTCGGCGTTGCGCAGGGTCGCGGTGGGCTCGATGCCCTGGAAGGTCTGGCCGGCGGCGTCGGGGCTCGCGGTCACCACGATCTTCTCGATGCCGGCCGGGACGGCGGAGGTGTCCACGAGGATCGCGTCCGGCGCCGTGCCGCCGCCGGAGCGGTAGGTGACGCCGGGGCCGGCCGGCTGGTTGTAGAAGATGAAGTCGTCGTCGGAGCGCACCTTGCCGTTGGCACCGAGCAGCAGGCCCGATACGTCGAGCCGCACCGGAGCGGCGACGTCCACCGCCACGCGCGCGGCGGTGAGAGGGATGTTCGAGCCGGGGGTCATAGCGGTCATGCCGGGGCTAACGAACAGGGCACCTTTGCCGTTCCCTTACCCGCGCCCGGTTCGGCCACCTTGGTGACGCGGGTGCTGCTTGGCGGTCCGTTCGTTGCCGAACTTGTACGCGCCCGTCCAGCGCGCCATCACCAGCTGCGGGTCGCCGGCCTCCACCTCCTGGAGGAACCGTGCCGCGCGCCCGCCGCGCAGCGTGGCGGCGGCGCGGCCGCGATGGGTGATGACGACGCTGCCGTCCGAACGCCGGGTGTGGACGAATCCCTGAGGCTGAGGCATGGCGGGCATCCTGCCGGTCCGCGCCGAGCCCGTCACACGAATATTCATCCGTTCGCGCGGAGGCGCGTGCGGGTTCGCGTGCGGGTTCGCGGGCGGTTACGGAGTCCCCGCCCCGTGCGGGCGAGCACCGCGGCACCGGCGAGGCCCGCGATCCCGAGCAGGGGCAGCACCACGCGGACGTCGACCAGTGTCGTCAGCCCCGCGCCCAGGGCGAGGGCCACCGCGTTCGGGGCGAAGACCAGGGTGTGCGCGGTCCCCGCCGCCCGGCCGACCGCCTCGGCCGGGACGTGCCGCTGCACCGCCGTCGTCGCGGAGATCAGCACCCATGGCAGCCCCACCCCGATGAGCGCGCTCGCGGCGAGCGCGGCGGCGTCGGACGGCAGGGCCCGCCCCGCCGCGCCCACCGCGAACAGTCCGAGCCCGAGCACGGCCGGCGCCCGCTCCGGCAGCCGCCGCAGCAGCGGACCGGCCGTCAGCCCGGCGACGACGGACCCGGCGCCCTGTACCGCGTACAGCACACCGGCGTACGCGGGGGCGCGCCCGAGGACGTGGTCGACGACCGCGTAGATCAGCGCGCCGTTGAGCCCCGCGAGCAGCATGGTGAAGCCACCCGCCAGGACCAGCCGCCGCAGCTCGGGCGACGCCCACAGCAGCCGGGCGCCGTCGGAGATCCGGGGTCGCCGCCGCGGCGCGGGCCGCTCCTCCCGTACCCGCAGCAGGGCGAACGCCCCGGCCGCCACCGCGAAGGAGGCCGCGTCGAGAAGGGCGACGGGCCCGCCGCCGTACCGGGCGAAGAGTCCGGCGGCGACGAGCGGGGCGAGCAGCTTCATCGCCTCGTTGACCGTCATCCGCAGCCCGTTGAGCTCCCCGAGCCGGTCCTGGTCGAGCGTGCCGGCGGCGAGGGCGGTCTCCGCCGCCTCGTGGACGGCGCCCTGGGTCCCGTACACGAGGAGGACGGCGAACAGCAGCCACACCCGGCCGGGCCCGTCCACCGCGAGCAGCAGCGGCAGCAGCGCCGCCATCGCCAGGTTCACCCCGACCAGGAGCGGCCGCCGCCGCACCCGGTCGACGAGCGAGCCGAGCAGCGGCCCGAGGAGCGCGGGCGCCCAAAGGGCGAAGGCGGTGAGGGCCGCCAAGGCGTCGGAGCCGGTGAGCGACTTGACCCAGATGCCGGAGACCAGCCACAGCGCCGTCGTCCCGAACCCGGACACGAGGACGGCGGTCAGGTAGAGGGGAACACGCATGCCCGCAGGCTGGCGTCTGAGGTGGCCGCCGCGGATCGGTCATATGCCCAGTCTTCGGCGGCCCGTGGCCTCAGGGGGCGGACTCAGTCGGTGGGGGCGGACTCGGGCAGTGGGGCGGACGGCGTCCGGTTGCGAACTCCGGCGGGCGGGGTGGCATAGGCCAGACGGCGGTGTTCGCGCTGGAGGATCAGCCGCACCAGGGGCGGATGGACGAGGCGTACGGGGACGAAGTAGGCGCGGCCGAGGACGTGGTGGAACCGTACGGCGGTGGCCAGGGTGACGCCCTCGTCGTCGATCACCACCGAGGCCCGGAAGTCCAGGTGGGAGGCGTCCTCGCCGAGCATCAGCTCCCGTTTGGCGGTGCCGCGCACAGGGAACGGCAGGACGTTCCGCCAGGCCCGCGGGTCGCGCGGCATACCCGGTTTCAGAGGCATATGCCAGGCGTCGGTGAAGTCGGGGTGCGGGAGGGCCTCACGGAGCAGCGAGGCGGCGGCGGGGACCGGGACGGCCCGCGGGCGGGCCCAGAAGAGCCGGTTGACGAGCCGGGCCCGAGGCGGGCGACGGGCCGGCCGGTGGGGCAGGGCGCCGAGGGCCGCCCGTTCGACGTTGTCGAAGATCTCCTCGACCATCGTGTCGTGCACGGGCTCGATCGCCAGCTTGAAGAGCGCGCGCGACCGGGCGTCCATGGCGACGGCGAGGGTGTGGGACACGCGGCAGCGGTCCGGGCCGAGCGGTTCGACGTCGAGCCGGTGATAGCCCGAACCCAGGCCGCCCTCGTTCATGTCGAAGCGGACCGAGCGGCCGGGCTCGTGGGCGGTGACCCGGTAGCGGATCGAGCCGTGCCCGCCGTCGGCGCCGACGGCGAGCGGGCGGTCCAGCGCCATGGCCGGCCAGACCGGCGTGGGGAAGAGGGGATCGTCCGGCGCGGACAGCCGGTCGACCAGGGCTCCGACCGTCTCGGCCGGGGCCGCGACGATCCGGTGATGGGTGTTGCGTACCGTGCGCGCAGCGGGCATGACCGCACCTCCATACGGGAGCGTATGTTCTCCGTACGGTAGCGTACGGTGCCATGTCCGAGCACCCGGAACCCGCCCCCTCCGCACCCGCGCCGCCCGCGGCCCCGGCCGCCCGGGAACGCCACGCCCGCCGCCGGCTCACCGCCGACGACTGGGCGGAAGCGGCCCTGGCCGCGCTCGGCGAACGCGGGCTCGCCGGTGTCGCCGTGGAACCCCTCGCGACCCGCCTCGGCACGACCAAGGGCAGCTTCTACTGGCACTTCGCCAACCGGGACGCGCTCGTCGCCGCCGCCCTCGCCCGCTGGGAGGAGATGTCCACCGAGCGGATCATCGCGGCCATGGAAGCCGCCGAACCCGACCCCGCCGGCCGGCTCGCCACCCTCCTGCGCGCCGCGACCGCCTCCGCCGCCGAGGACCCGCTGGAGGTACGGCTGCTCGCGGCGGGCGACCACCCCGAGGTGGCGGCGGCGCTCGCCCGTGTCACCGAGCGCCGGGTCGGCTATCTCGCCCGGCTCTTCGAACGGCTCGGCTTCCCGCCCGAGGCCGCCCGGCACCGCGCCCTGCTCTCGTACACGAGCTACCTGGGCCACGCCCAGCTCTCCCACGCGCTGCCCGGCGCCGTCCCCACCGACCCCGCCTATCTGGCGGCGGTGGCCGAGGCGCTCCTCAAGCCCTGACGGCCCTGACGGCCCTGACGGCCCTCACGGGGAGCTACCCGACGGTGCCCGCGGTGTCCGCGGTGTCCGCGCGCCGCGACTCGACGCGCAGCGCCGCGCCCGTCACCAGGGCGCCCACGCCCTCCCACAGGCCCACGCCGAGGAACCCGGCCGGGGCCCGCCCGGTGACCACGGTGAGCGTGAACACCGTGCAGGTCAGCAGCCGGAACGGGACCGTCCAGCGGAAGAAGGGCTTCCAGTCGGCGAGGGCGGCCAGCACGTAGTAGACGCCCATATTGAGGGCCGCCATCGAGGAAGCCGTCAGAAAGAGGAGGGTGTGGTCGCCGTCCGCGCGGCTCGCCTCCGGCAGGGGGTCCAGCCCCATGAGCCGGATCATGACGTCCGGCTGGATCAGGCCCACCAGGCCGAGGACGCCCGCGAGGACGCCGAAAACGGCCATGGTCCAGCCGGACAGGGAACGGGGGAGACGCACAGCAGGTCCTCCGGGGTGCGGGCGCGCGCCGACGCGCGCGCGGCAGCGTGATCAGGACACCTGCATATCGTGCGACGGGGGCCGATGATCAACCGGCCCCCGTATCACGCGACTTCACCCCTCCCGGGGCACTCAGCCCTTCAGTGCGGCCCGCATCATCTTCTGTGCCACCGGGGCCGCGAGCCCGTTGCCGGAGACCTCCGAGCGCGCCGCCGCGGAGTCCTCGATCATCACCGCCACGGCGACCTCCTTCCCGGTGCCCGGGTCCTTCGCGTACGAGGTGAACCAGGCGTACGGCGTCTTGCTGTTGTTCTCGCCGTGCTGCGCCGTACCGGTCTTGCCGCCGACCTCGGCGCCGGGGATCGCCGCGTTCGTGCCGGTGCCCTCCTCGACCACCGTCCGCATCGCGCTGCGCAGCTGCTCGGCCGTATTGGACGACACGACCCGCCGGGTGTCCCCGTCCTCGAACGTCCGCAGCGGGTCGCCGTCGGCGTCGACGACCTCCGTGACCATGTGCGGCGCCGCCAGCAGACCGTCGTTCGCCAGGGCCGCCGACACCATCGCCATCTGGAGCGGCGTGGCCGTCACGTCGAACTGGCCGATGCCGGTCAGCGCGGTCTGCGCCCGGTCCATGCCGGTCGGGTACACGCTCGGGTAGGCCCGCACCGGCACGTCCAGCTTCTCGTCGTCGAAGCCGAACTTCTCCGCCGTCGCCCGTACCTTGTCCTGGCCCAGGTCGACGGCCATCTTCGCGAAGACGTTGTTGCAGGAGTAGCGCAGCGCGGTGCGGATCGTGGCGTTCGCGCAGGGCGCGGCCGGGTTCTCGTTGGTGAGCACGGTCCGGGTGCCGGGCAGCGTGTACGGGTTGGGGCTGCGCGTCGGCTCGTCCACGGACCCGTACAGCCCGTCCTCCAGCGCCGACGCGGCGACGACCAGCTTGAACGTCGAGCCCGGCGGCAGCGGCTGCCGCAGCGCCCGGTTGACCAGCGGCTTGTCCGGGTCCTCGGTGAGCCGCCGCCACGCGTCGCCGTCCGTCACCCCGGTGATCTTCGACGGGTCGTACGACGGCGTCGACACCATCCCGAGGATCCGCCCCGTCTTCGGGTCGATGGCGACGGCGGCGCCCTTCTTGTCCCCGAGCGCCTCGTACCCGGCCTTCTGCACCTCCGGGTCGATGGTGGTGACGACGGTGCCCGGCTCCGTCTGCTTGCGCGTGATCGCGTCCAGCGGGTTCTTCAGCCGGTCGTCGGTGCCGCCGAGGACGTCGGCGTAGATGCCCTCCAGCTGGGTCGCCCCGTACGCCTGGGAGCTGTAGCCGGTGACCGCCGCGTACAGCGCGCCGTCGGTGTACACCCGCTTGTACGCGAGGTCGCCGCCGGTCGTCCGCTTCGAGCCGGTGACCGGTGAGCCGGCCACGACGATGTTCCCGAGCGGCTGCGCGTACTGCGCGATGGTGTTCCGCCGGTTCTTCTTCTCGTGTGCGAGCGCCTGAGCTTCGTACGCCTGCACCCAGGTGGCCCGGCCCAGCAGGACCAGCACCAGGAGCAGCGAGAAGACCGAGGCCCGCCTGATCGTCTTGTTCATCCCGTATCCGGGACGAACGGGCGTACGGGCCGGGTTCCGGTTCGCCCGGATTCTCAGCGAACCTTCATGGAAGGCGGCGGCGCTCCGGGACGCCCGGGACCCGTCGTTCAGCCGGGCGTGATGAACCCCGACTCGTACGCCGCGATCACCGCCTGTGTACGGTCCCGGGTGCCCGTCTTCGCGAGGACGGCGGCCACATGGGTCTTCACCGTGGCCGGGCCGACGCCGATGAGGCCGGCGATCTCCGCGTTGGTCAGCCCCTTCGCCATCCGCCGCAGCACCTCCGCCTCCCGGTCGGTGAGCCGGGCCGCCCACGGCGGGGCGGACCGCGGCCGGCGGCGGGCGTGCTCGGCGGCGAGACCGCGGACGGCGGCCGGGTAGAGCAGCGAATCACTGCGGGCGACCAGCCGGACCGCGCTCACCAGCTCCTCCGGCGCGGCCCGCTTCAGCAGGAAACCGGACGCGCCGACGCGCAGCGCCTCGTAGACGTAGGCGTCGTTCTCGAAGGTGGTGACGACCACGACCCGCGGCCCGCCCCGGCCCCCGGACTCCCCGGCCGCCTCGGCTTCCCCTTCCCCGATCGCGTCGGCCTCCGCCGCCTCGCCGTGCCCGTCCGCGACGATCCGCCGGGTCGCCTGGATGCCGTCGATCCCGGGCATCCGCACGTCCATCAGGACGACGTCCGGCCGCAGCTCCCGCACCACCGACACCGCCTCGGCGCCGTTCGCCGCCTCCCCGACCACCTCCAGGTCCGGTTCCGCGTCCAGGATCACCCGCAACGCCGTCCGTACCATCCGCTCGTCGTCCGCGAGCACCACCCGGATCACCGCGCACCCCCGGCCGGCAGCCGCGCCGCGAGCCGCCACACGCCGTCCACCGGACCCGCCTCGGCGCTCCCGCCCAGCAGCCGGGCCCGCTCGGCGACGCCGCGCAGACCGCGCCCGCCGTCCGGACGGGCCACCGGCGCCGGGCCGGACAGCGGATTCTCCATGGTGATCTCCAGTTCGTCGCCCGACAGCGCGATCCGCGCCGTCACCGTCTCCTCGCGCGCGTAGCGCACCGCGTTGGTCAGCCCCTCCTGCACGATCCGGTACCCCTCGCGTGACACCGCCTCCGGCAGCCGGCCGAGATCCCCGCGCACCGTCAGCGCCACCCGCGCCGCCCCCGCGCCCCGGACCAGCGCGTCCAGTGCCTCCAGACCGGGCGAGGCGAGCGCCCCGTCGTCCTCGCCGCTGCGCAGCAGGCCCAGGACCGAGTCGAGTTCGCCGAGGGTACGGCGCCCGGTCTCCTCGATCGCGGCCAGCGCCTCCCGCACGAAGTCCGAGGCCGGGTCCGCGTCGTGGTCCTCGCCGTGGTCCGCGTCCGCGGCGGCGGGCTTCGGGCCGAGGATCCGGCGGGCGGCCGCGGCCTGGAGGGTGACGGCGCTCAGCGCGTGTCCGACGGAGTCGTGCAGTTCGCGGGCGAGCCGGTTGCGGACGGCCAGTTCGGCGGCCCGCCGCTCGGCGGCGGCGAGCCGGTCGGCCGGGCTCGGCCCGAGCAGCCGCGGCGCGGCGGCGGCGAGCAGCGCGCCCGTCGCCGCCACCACGCCCGCGAGCGCCAGCAGCAGGAGCAGCCCGAGCGGCAGCCCCAGCCAGGCCTGACCCGCCCCGTCGAGGTGCCCGTACCCGCCCAGATCCGAGGCCCGCAGCCGGGCCGAGAACGGCAGCGCCATCAGCGCCACCGCGAACGGCGGCAGCGCCAGGCTCGCCCCGCTGACCAGCGCGCCCAGCCCCACGTGCAGGGTGAACCAGCCCGCCGACCGCGCCCGGGCCCCCCAGCCGCGGGCCGGGCCCTCCGCGAACCGGCCCGGCGCCACCCCGCACAGCGTCCGGGCCGCCGCCACCGACATCGGCCGGGCGAGCGGGAGGAGCGCGGCGAGGGCGGCGAGCGGCAGCCCCACCGCGTACGCCGCGAACTGGTCGCCGAGCCGGTTCCCGAGCGGCGCCCCGCCGCCGAACGCGCCCACGACCACCGTGCCGACCAGCCAGAACGGCATGAACACGGCGCCGCCCAGGACGATATGGATCCAGCGCCGCCGGGCCCGCTGCCCCAGCAGCGTCCGGAGCGCGGCGCGCATCACGCTGCCGCGCCCCGGGCGAGGCGGCGGCTCCGGGCGGTCAGGACGGCGGCCAGGCAGCCGGCGAGCAGGAATCCGGTGATCATCTCGCCAGCGTAAGTGGTGATCATCAGGGTCGTCGGGGTTTTCCCGGCGTCGTCCATCGGTCCGCTCGACACCCTCGACACCACGGACACCAGCGTCATGTACGCGCCCCAGCAGCCCGCCGCCCCGGACGCCACCCACGCCCACGCCAGCGCGGTCCGCACCCGCCGCCCGGCCGGCCGGTCCGCCACCAGGCACAGCGTGGCGACCGCGGCGACACCGAGGAACAGCGCCCGGACCAGGTCCACGACGGCCTGGTCGCCGTGGTACTCGGCGAGGTACCGGGCGGGCAGGCCGACGGTCGCGCCCGCCGCCCACGCGGCATGGAGCGCGGCCGGACCCACCGCGAGCACCGCCCCGGCCACCGCGGCCACCCGGACCCGCGGCCCCACCAGGCCCGCGAGCCCGTCGGACCCCGGCGCGCCGAGCCGCCCGGCCCACACCGGACTCCAGCGGTCGTGCGCGTACAGCGCGAACAGCGTGCCGAGACTCAGGCCCTGCACGATGAACCCGCCGTACACGACGGGGAAGACCCAGGCGTCGAGGAACGGTTCGGCGGCCGGCCCCGACCCGCCGCCGTCCGCGTCACCGAAGGCGGCGACGACGAGCTGGGCCGGGTATCCGGCCATGATCGGCGCGAGCAGCCCGGTGGCCGCCCACATCGGGAACACCAGCAGCCAGGCCCGCACCCGCAGACCCCACGGCCGGGTGAGCAGCAGCGCGAGCAGCACCACGATCGCGTCGGCGAGCACGCTGAGCCCGTTGGCGACGATCAGCATGACCCGGTGGTCGAGCAGCCCGCTGCCGTCGGGGACGCCGATCCGGCTGCCCGCCACCCAGGCGACTTTCAGGGCGATGTACGGCAGGCAGGCGACCATCGCGAGGACGCGCAGCGCCGGCCGGAGCGGACCCGCGGGGCCGGGTCCGGGGCCGGGGCGGGACATCGGGGGGACATCGGCGGAGGGGGAAGGGGAGCGGGAGAACGTCATGTCCCCACCCTCGGGTCCCGCCCCCGTCCGGCACGTCCTGCCGGCCGGCGGACCTGCTCCGCCGTGCGGGGGAGCAGGATCAGCCCGCCGGGGGAGAACCGGGGCGGAGATCGCACCCGTACAGGTCACACCCGTACGACGATCTTCCCGAGGTGGGTGTCGGACTCCATCAGCCGGTGCGCGTCCGGCAGCGACTCCAGGCCCTCGAAGACCTCGGCGATCACCGGCGCCGGCGAGCCGTCCCGCAGCCCGGAGCCGACGCACCCGGCCATCCGGGCTCGGCGCCGAACTCGCCGAGCCGCTGCCCGGATCCGACGCGATCGTGCCCGCGCTCCTCGACACCCTGCTGCTCTCGCTGCTGCGCACCTGGTGGCTGGCCGAACGCGCCGACCGGTCCACCGGCTGGTCCGCCGCCCTCGCCGACCCGGCCGTCGCCGCCGCGCTGCGCGCCCTGCACGGCGTCCCCGCCCACCCGTGGACGGATCGAGGAACTCGGCGCCCTCGGCGGCCTCTCGCGCGCCGCGTTCGCCCGCCGCTTCACCACCCTGGTGGGCCGGCCCCCGCTCGCGAACCTCACCTGGTGGCGGATGACGACCGCCGGCCGGCTGCTCCGCGCGGACGATCTGCCCCTGCGGGCCGTCGCCGAACGCTCCGGCTACTCCTCGGAGTTCGCCTTCGCCAAGGCGTTCAAGCGGGAGTACGGGATGGCGCCGGGCCGGTATCGCGCGGCGTCCTGACGCCCGGTCCGGCCCCCGGCTCCGGCCCCCTGTCTCCGGCGCCGGCCCTCAGTCGCGGCGGCGCGGCAGCCGCACCGAGGCCAGCGCCGTCACCGTCAGCAGACCCACGCTGATCAGAAGCGAGGTGCGCAGGGAGGGCGCGATCCCCTGGGCGGCGGCCAGCGACCCGAAGACCGCGACGGCCAGCGCGCCCGCCGTCTGCCGGATCGCGTTCAGCAGCCCGGCCGCCGTGCCCGCGCGCTCGGCGGGGACGGCCTCCAGCATCGCGGCGATGATCGGCGGCAGCGCGAAACCGCAGCCCAGCGCGAGCGGGACGAGCAGCAGTGCCTGCGCCACCCGGGGCGTGTCCGCGTCCACCGCCAGCAGGCCGAGCAGCCCGGCCACCGCCACCACCTGGCCGGCGACGATCGGCAGCCGCGCCCCGTACCGCGCCGCCACCTTCGCGGACAGCACGTTCACGCCGGCGAGCAGCCCCGTCATCGGCAGGAACATCAGGCCCGCGCCGAGCGCGGACAGTCCGAGCAGCTGCTGGAAGAAGAGACCGAAGAGGAAGATCATGCCGTAGAACGCGACCGTGTTGGCCGCGCCCGCCGTCACCGACACCCCGGGGGCCAGGTCCGCAGATCGGCGCCGATCGCGGGCAGGGCGACATTGACCACCGAGGAGTCGAGGGTGATGAGCGCGAACCCGAGGAGCGCGGTGAAGAGCGCCGGCCCCGGGGAGCCGCCGGACACGGCGCCCGAGGCTGGGCTTGAGCGTGAGCCCGAGCCTGGGTCGGAGCCTGGGTCGGGGCTGTGGCCGGTCGAGGGGGAGGGTGTGCCGCCGCCGGTGGCGGGACGGGTGTCAACGGCCTTCGAGGCGTGGTCTGTTGGGGTCATGGATCCAGCCTGCTGGGCGGCGGCGCCCTACAGCAGTGGCCTGAATGTCATATGACCGGAGGTTCTGGCCATGACCGCTGTCCGGCGCGTCGCCGTGATCGCCGCCCCGCCCGTCTCGATGTTCAACCTGGCGATACCGGAACTGCTCCTTGCCAAGGTCGAGGTGGACGGCCGGCCCGGTTACGAGACGGTCGTCTGCACGCCCGTCCCCGGCCCGGTCGCCACCACCGGCGGGCTGGACCTGCACATCCCGCGCGGACTCGACGCCCTGGACGGCGCCGACACCGTGATCCTGGCCGGCAGCGGCCCGATCGACGCCCCCGATCCACGGGTCGTCGACGTGCTGCGCCACGTCGCGGCCGACGGCAAGCGGATCGCCTCCATCTGCACCGGCTCGTTCGCCCTGGCCGCCGCCGGGCTCCTCGACGGCCGCAGCGCCACCACGTACTGGGCCCACCGG
Source organism: Streptomyces laurentii (assembly GCF_040635425.1). NCBI lineage: Bacteria > Bacillati > Actinomycetota > Actinomycetes > Kitasatosporales > Streptomycetaceae > Streptomyces > Streptomyces laurentii. Next base: position 11,855 of record NZ_JBEYHT010000080.1, read on the forward strand.
GAACGACTCGCCGCCCGCCATCCGACCGTCGACCTCCAGGACGACGTCCTCTTCGTCCAGGACGGCTCGCTGGTCACCCCCTCGGGCTACGCCGCCGGCATCGACCTGTGCCTGCGCCTCATCCGCACCGACCACGGCGCCGCCGTCGCCAACACCGTGGCCCGGCTCGCGCTGGCCGCGCCCGTACGGCCCGGCGGCCAGACCCAGTTCACGCACACCCCGCTGCCGCCCGAGCGCGGCGTCTCCTTCGCCGCCACGCGCGCGTGGGCCATGGCGCACCTCGACCGGCCGCTCACTCTCACCGACCTGGCCCGCCACGCCGGGGTCTCGGTGCGCACCCTCTCCCGCCGCTTCCACGCCGAGACCGCCGTCAGCCCGCTCCAGTGGCTGCTGCACCAGCGCGTCGAACGCGCCAAGGAGCTCCTGGAGACCACCGCGCTGCCGATGGACGTCCTTGCCCGCGAGTCCGGCCTCGGCACGGCGGACTCGCTGCGGCGCCACATGCTGCGGCGGACGGGGCTCACGCCGAGCGCGTACCGTACCTCCTTCACCTGCATGACCGATGCGCGGGACGCGGCCGGTCACCGCGCGCCACGACCTCGAACGTCCGGGAGGAGCGCGCAAGTTGCGATCACTCAAATGGGGGAACAGGCTGGAAAGTGAGAACGCGTGAGCGGAGTGCCGCCACGCCACACCCACCGGATGTCACCGGATGTCAGGAGTCGGTCATGCCGGAGAAGCCGGAAGAGATCCCGACCATCACCGTGTCGCTGGACGACCTCAAGCCCTCGGCGATCGGGTCGCGGTCCTTCGCCGCCCGCGTCGACCTGGGCGGTCTGTCAGGTCTCGCCGACCTGCATCTCCTCGGCGGACCCACGGGCCAGCCCATCACCGTGAACTCGCACGTGTGCGCCTCGATCGCGGAGTACGCGGGGAACCCGGGATCGCCGAGGTTCATGGGCGCGGCGAAGATGAGCGTCCTGAACGTCGTGCCGGGGGACAACGACGTCTTCACCCGGGTCTTCATCGACTGGCCCACGGAACTGACCGCGGCGGTCGACTTCATCGTCATCAACGACTGAACGGAACGCGACGGGCGACCGGGGCGGCCGGGACGACCGAGGCGGCCAGGGTGGCCGGAGCGGGCGACTGATTGACGGGGGAGCGGCGGGAACCCAGGCTGGGGCCATGGATTCCTCTGACACGCTGACGCCCCTCGGCGGAGCCGAGTTCGCGCCGACCCGGACCTATCTCAACACTTCCGCCTGCGGATTGCTGCCCCGCCGCACCATCGAGGCCGTCACCCTGCTGGTCGAGGAGACCGCCGCCGGCCGCCCCGACGGCGCCGGCGACTTCGGGGTCGTCGACGAGGTCCGGGCCGCCTACGCCCGGATCGCGCATGTCACCCCCGACCGGGTCGCCGTCGGCAGCTCGGTCTCCGTCCATGCCGGCATGGTGGCGCAGTCCATGCCGTCCGGCGCCGAGATCCTGTTCCCCGAGGGCGACTTCTCCTCCCTCATCACCCCCTTCACCGTGCGCGGCGATCTGAAGACCCGCTTCGTCCCGCTGGAGCGGCTCGCCGAGTCCGTACGCCCCGAGACCGCGCTCGTCGCCTTCTCCTCCGTGCAGTCGGCCGACGGCCGCACCGCCGACTTCGCGGCCGTCCGCGCCGCGGCCGCCGCGCACGGCGCCCGTACCCTCTGCGACGCCACCCAGTCCGCGGGCTGGCTGCCGCTGTACGCGGGGGAGTGGGACTTCACCGTCGCCGGCGGCTACAAGTACCTGCTGTGCCCGCGCGGGGCGTCCTTCCTCACCGTCACCGAGGAGGCCCAGGACGCGCTGCTCCCCATCCACGCGGGCTGGGTCAACGGCGAGGACCTGTGGGTCAACAGCTACGGTCCGGTACGTGAACTGGCCCGCAGCGCACGGCGGTTCGACGAGCCGCCCGCCTTCCCCTCGTACCACGGCGCGGCCCGCTCCCTCGCCCTCCTGGAGGAGATCGGCATCGAGCGGATCGAGGCGCACGACAAGGCGCTCGCCGCCCGCTTCCGCGCCGGGCTCGTCGAGCTGGGCCGTCCCGCGGTGGCGGACGACTCGACCGTCGTCGGCATCCCGGGCCTCGGCGACCGTGCCGACGCGCTGCGCGAGGCCGGCGTGCTCCTCTCCGCCCGGGCGGGCAACCTGCGAGCCTCCTTCCACCTGTACAACTCGGCCGCCGACGTCGACCGGGCCCTGGAGGTCCTCGCCGGATGACGCGTGAACTCCTCAACGTCCGGCTGCTGCCCGCCGACGACGGCCCGACGCCGCTGACGGACGAGGAGGAGCGGCGCTGTCAGGCCGTGCTGTTCGGCGAACTCGGCGACACGATCGCCGGCCGGGGCTGGGCGCGCTATCCGGCGTACACGCCGGAGGACCGGCGCCGGCTGGTCGGCGTCGCGGCCCGGCTGACCGCCCACTGGGGGCAGCGGGTGTACGTCGAGGCGGAGGACCCGACGCGGGTCCGGCTCTCCCTCGCCGGTTACGGGATCACCGGGACCACCGGTGGCACCGGGATCACCGGGGCCGCCTGAGGTGGCCGGCGGGTCCGGGCCGCCGAGGCGTCCTGGACCCGCCGGACCTGCCGGTCGTCCCGGTCATGCCGGGCTCGGGGCGGCCTCGCGCGGTGTCTCGGAGATGCCGCTGTGGCCGAGTTCGGAACCGAGGCCGAAGTAGTGCCGGAAGTTGTAGATCAGCGGGCTCCACGCGGCGGGATCGATGTGCTGGGTCCCCGGGACCACCAGGCGCGCGTCGGCGTGCACCTTCACCACCCGGGCCTCGACGATCAGGAAGTCTCCCGACACATCGGGCGCGACCCGGGCGGCCCGCGCCTCCAGCTGGATCGGGCATTCCGCCACCCGGGGCGGGCGCACCGCCTCCGACGGCTGCGCCCGGAAGCCGCCCGCCGTGAACTTGTCCGGCTCGTAGCGCGCCGCCCGGGCACCCGGCCGCGGCCCGTCCCCCGGAGGCCGCCCGGTCAGCCGGCCCAGCCGCTCGACGGCCGCCCACTGCCCGGGCTCGGGCAGGCTGAGGACCAGCTCCGGCCGGTCCGCCAGGTTCCTCCCGGTCCGGCCTTCCCGCCCGAGTCCCAGCACGACCACCTGGCCGAGGGCCCAAGCCGACGAGATCGGCGCGAGATTGAAGGTGCCGTCGGGATTCTCGGTGGTCACCAAGGCGACGGGGGTGCCGAAGTAGAGGATGCTCGGAGTGATGGCCAGATGACGGCCGGCGGGTGCGGTCGGGTGCTGAGCGAAGTGCATGCGGCGACCGTAGGAGGCCGACGGTTCGGGGACGGCCGAAGCGTCGCGGCGGGATGATGGACGGCATGGAACGCAACGCCCGTGACGACCGCGCGCGGCGCGCCGCGGACGGGCAGGGCCTCGCGGCCGTCGCCGCGCTGCTCGCCGACCGTACGCGCGCGTCCTTCTGCCTCGCCCTCATCGACGGCCGGGCCTGGACCGCGGGCGAACTCGCCCGGCACGCCGGGGTGGCCCGCTCGACCGCCACCGAACACCTCAACGCCCTGGTCGGGGGCGGTCTGCTGGCGGAGGAACGGCAGGGCCGCCACCGGTACGTCCGGCTGGCCGGCCCCGAAGTGGCCGAACTGGTCGAGCGCCTGGCCGGCCTCGCCGCGCCGTCCGCGCCGGCGGCGCGGACGCCCGCCACCCTGTCCGCCGCCGGGCGCGAACACGCCCTCGCCCGGGCCCGGACCTGCTACGACCACCTCGCCGGAGCGCTCGGCGTCGCCCTGACCGACGCGATGACCGCACGCCGGCTGCTCGATTGGACCCATGGCCTGGAGCTCACCCCCGCCGGCCGGGACTGGCTCGCCGAACTGTCCATTCCGCTCCCGGCCCCGGGCGGCGGAGGCCGCCGTCCGGCCGTCCGGCCGTGCCTGGACTGGACCGAACGCCGCCCGCACCTGGCCGGGGCGGTGGGCGCCGCGATCTGCCGCCACGCGTTCGACGCCGGCTGGCTGACCCGGGTCGGCACCACCCGGGCCGTCCGGCTCACCGAGACCGGGCACACCGCCCTCGCCCACCACCTGGGACTCCGGGCGATGCCTTGAGCGCTACCGGCGTCAGCGGCCCCACGCCTCCGTGACCGCCCTGCGCGCGCCCTCCAGGTCCACCGCGCGGCCCGTCTCCGCGAGCGCCGCGCCCAGCGCCGCCAGCGACGACTGCACCGCGCCCGGGGTCGCGTCCACCCCGTAGTGGTTCACCCGGATCATCTCCTTGGCCAGCGTCCCGCCGCCCGCGATCAGCGGCAGCGACGGGTCCGCCGCCAGCGCCTTCGCCACCAGCTCCGAGGCGTCCACCCCGGCCGGCGACCGCAGCGTCGTCGCGACCGGTGCCGCGTCCCTCGCCTCGTGGACGTACGGCTCCAGACCGCCGCCCAGCGCCAGCACCCCCGCGCGCGTGGCCGCCGCGGCCGCCGCGTGCCGGGCCATCAGCGCGTCCAGACCCTCCGTCTCGATCCGGTCCAGGCACGCTTCCAGGGCCAGCATCTCCAGCTGCGCCGGAGCGTGCAGCAGGGCCTTGCGGCCGCCGTCGATCCAGCGCTCCTTCCAGTCGAGGAGGGAGAGGTACGAGCGGCGCGGGGCGTTCGGGTTGGCGGCGAACCGCTCCCACGCCCGCGCGCTCACCGACACCGCCGAGACGCCCGCCGGGCCGCCCATCGCCTTCTGCGCGCCGATGATGCACATGTCGACGCCCCACGCGTCCGGCAGCACCGGCTCCGCGCCGATCGACGCCACCGCGTCCAGGTAGAACAGCGCGCCGTGCGCCCGTACGACCTCGCCGATCTCCGCGACCGGGTTCGTGTTGCCGGTCGCCGCCTCCGCGTGCACCAGCGACACGAAGTCGATCTCCGGGTGGGCCTCCAGAGCCTGGGCCACCTGCTCCGCGGTCACCGCCGTGTGGAACGGCACCTCCAGGTCCACGACCGTGGCGCCGCAGTCCCGCAGCCAGTTGCCGAACGTCTGCCCGTACGGCCCGGTCACCACGTTCAGCGCCGTCGAGCCCGCCCGCGCGCCGCTGCGGATACAGCCCTCCAGCGGCAGCAGCGCCTCACCCTGGGTGATGACCACGTCCTGCTCGGTGGAGAGCAGCGCGGCGACCCGGCGTTCGATGGACGCGAAGTGCCCGGCGGTCAGCGGGGCCAGGTCGAGAAGCGGGTGTGTCACGGTCACGGTGGTGCCTTCTTCGAATCGGTCGTATCGGTTCGTACGCGGTGAAGCTCCCGGTCAGGGTACCCACGCCGGTATGCGCCGCCTCGTAGAGTGCGGGTATGAGCGATCACGTGGTGCTGCATGTGAAGGGGCGGGTGCTCGTCGGCCCGGAGGACATACGGGACGAGCTGTGGTGCGTCGACGGACGCGTCACCTTCGAACGGCCCGGCGCCCTCGCCGACGACGCCGTCACCGTCGAGGGCTGGGCCCTGCCCGGCCTCGTCGACGCCCACTGCCACGTCGGGCTCGACGCGCACGGCCCCGTCGACGCCGACACGGCCGAGAAACAGGCCCTGACCGACCGTGACGCCGGCACCCTGCTGATCCGCGACGCCGGCTCGCCCTCCGACACCCGCTGGATCGACGACCGCGAGGACCTGCCGAAGATCATCCGGGCCGGCCGGCACATCGCCCGTACCCGCCGCTACATCCGCAACTACGCCCACGAGATCGAACCCGACCAGCTCGTCGAGTACGTCGGGCGCGAGGCCCGGCGCGGCGACGGCTGGGTCAAGCTCGTCGGCGACTGGATCGACCGCGGCCTCGGCGACCTCGCCCCGTCCTGGCCCCGCCCCGACATCGAGGCCGCCATCGCCGAGGCCCACCGGCTCGGTGCCCGCGTCACCGCGCACTGCTTCGCCGAGGACTCCCTGCGCGACCTCGTCGAGGCCGGCATCGACTGCGTCGAACACGCCACCGGCCTCACCGAGGACACCATCCCGCTCTTCGCCGAACGCGGCGTCGCCATCGTTCCCACCCTCGTCAACATCGCGACCTTCCCGCGGCTCGCGGACGGCGGCGAGGAGAAGTTCCCGCGCTGGTCGGCCCATATGCGGCGGCTCCATGAGCGGCGCTACGACACCGTGCGCGCCGCCTGGGACGCCGGCATCCCGGTCTTCGTCGGCACCGACGCGGGCGGCTCGCTGCCCCACGGGTTCGTCGCCGCGGAGGTCGAGGAACTCACCCGGGCCGGCCTTCCCGCGCTCGACGCGCTGTCCGCGACCGCGTGGAAGGCGCGGGAGTGGCTGGGGCGGGAAGGGCTGGTGGAGGGGGCGGTGGCGGACCTGGTGGTGTACGGGGAGGATCCGCGGGCGGATGTGCGGGTGCTTGCGGCGCCGCGGCGTGTCGTGGTGAACGGGCGGGTGATCGCGTAGCGGGGCGCCGCGGTGCGGGGTGAGGGCAGGGGCGGGATTCAGGACTTCTCGTAGAACGCCAGACGGGCCCGCTTCTCCGGGAGGAAGACCTCCGGGAGGTCCACCTCCGGCAGGACGATGTCCGGGCCGAGGGTGAAGCCCGCGCGGGTGAGGCGGGTGAGGGCCTTCGTGTTGGTGGCGTCCGGTTCCGCCACCAGGCGGGTGCGGGTGGTCAGGGCGAAGTCGATCAGGGCGGTCAGCAGGTGTTCGGTGAAGCCCCGTTCCGGGGCCGCCGACGGGGCCACGAAGAGGTGGACGCCGATGTCGCCGGGGCGGGCGTCGTAGCACGCGGAGACCCGGTCGGCCTCGGGGTCGTACGTCTGGAAGACCGCCACCGGCTCGTCGTCACGGCGGACGAGGAAGCCGTGGTGGGTGGGGAGCGCGTCGAGGTGCGCGTAGACGTCCCGGACCTGGTCGACGGTGGTGCCGTGCATGCCCCAGTAGCGGGCGCGGTCCTCGTTCACCCAGCGGTGCAGGAGTGGGGCGTCCGCGGCGGGGTCGATGCGGTCGATCCGTACGGTGCCGAAGCCCGCGACGGTCTGGACGTGCTCGGGGGTGCTCATGGGGGTCCTGTCCGGTACGAGGTGGTCCCAGTCGGTGGTGACGGGGACGAGGTCGCCGCGCAGCCAGTGGGGCAGCTGGTCGCGGTGGTGCGGGTCGCCGGGGATCCCGGAGGCGCCGAACGGGACGACCCACAGGCTGCGGTCCCGGTCCGCCAGGTCCCAGACGAAGCGGGCGGCGGACGCGCGGGCGCCGCGGTCGGTGAAGCCGGGCACGCTGGAGGTGGACAGGACGCAGTCGTGGTCGCCGCCGAGCCCGGGCCACGTGTCGTCCTCGTCGGGGAGGGCCTGCCAGGGGGCGAGGCGGTGCGTCGTGCCCCAGGCCGGGGGCGTCTCTCCGGCCGCGGTCTCCTCCAGCGCGGCCCGTACGGTCCCGGCCCGGTCCGCGGCCGGCACCGGGCCGTCGGCCAGCAGGGTCTCCAGGGCGAACGCGACCCGGGGGCCGAGGGCCAGCCAGGGGGCGAAGAGTTCGGGGTACGGGTCCGGGCCGGGGCCGCGCAGGGCGGAGAACGCCGGGTGTGCGGCCAGGCCGCGGACGACGGCCCCGCGCACCGCCGCGTACAGCCCCGCGTCCGTGCTGTCGGCCGCCATCCGCCGGTCCCAGCCGAGCAGCCGGTCGCGTACGGCCCGGGCGCCGGGGGAGAGGGCCGCCGGGTCCGTCGCGTGGACGGCCGCGAGGAGGCGGGCGGCGGAGGGGTTGTCGGTGTCGGTGTGGATCGCCGTCATCGCCTCCGGTGTCCAGGCGGCGGAGGCGTCGAGGAGGGCGGCGATCCGGCGGGCCCGGTGCGGCGGGGCGAACTCGACGCCCAGCGGCGCTGCCAGGCCGCGCGCGTTGGCCATCACCGCGTACGCGCCGACCGTCTCCCGGGGCGTGGGCGTGGGCGTGGGGTCCGGGGCCCACGCGTGCCGGGCGTCCCACGCGGGCACCACCCGTAGCCGGTTCGTCCGGTCCCGTACGGGGACGTGGCCGGCCACCCGGTGCAGCAGCCCACCGTCGGTGTCGGCGGCCTGGACGACGTTGACCGGCTCCACCCAGCCGTCCAGCGCCCGGTCGATGTCGGTGACGTCGCGGGCCCGCAGCAGCGCGGGCAGGGCGGCGAAGCCCACGTCGCCGGTGACGCGGGGCGGATGGCGGAGGCTGACCGCGTCCCAGATGCCGTCTCCGGACGGGTTGTCGGCGCCGGCGATCACCGGGCCGCGGGCCGTCTCGACGACCGTGACCGTCGCCGGGGCGGCGTCGCGTACGGGGATCGTCTCGGTGTGCGCGGCGGCCGGTTCCCAGCCGTCCGGGCCCAGCGCCTCGATCCCGCCGTCCGGCCGGCGGCGCAGCCGTTCGCGGTACAGGTCCTGGTAGTCGGCCATGGCGTTGGTGATGGCCCAGGCGACGGTGCCGGCGTGGCCGAAGTGGGCGAGGCCGGGCACCCCGGGGACGGCCAGGCCGAGGACGTCGTAGTCAGGGCAGGCGAGGCGTATCTGCTGGTAGACGCCGGGCGCCTCGATGATCCGGTGCGGGTCGCCGGCCACCAGCGGGGCGCCGCTCGCCGTACGGGAACCGGCGACGACCCAGCCGTTGGAACCGGCCGTGCCCGGGCCGTCGGTGGCGAAGAGTTCCGTCCACTCCTCGCCGAGCAGCCGGGCGACCCGGTCCCGCCACAGCTTGGTGGGGAAGCCCGCGAAGAGGATGTGAGTGGACAGCCAGACGGCGAGCGGGGTCCACGGCTCCCAGCGGCCGGGCGCGAGGCCGGTCCGGGCGAACTCCGGTGCGCGCCGGGCGCCTTCGGGCAGTGCCTCGTTCACCCCGGTCGCGTACGCGGCCACCCACGCCGCCGTCCCCGCGTCGAGCCGGGCGTGGCAGCGGCGGGCGGTGTCGGCGAGCCGTGCCTGCCGCGCGAAGGTGTCCCAGCCGGTCTCCGCCGGGCCCAGGAACGCGGCCGTCGTGCCCTCGGCCCGGTGCCGTTCGACCTCCAGCTGCCAGGCCCGGTCGAGCGCGGTCACCCGGCCCTGGGCGCGGGCGAGTTCCAGGGGGTCGGCGGCGCGCAGATGGGGGATGCCCCAGGCGTCCCGGAAGACCTCGATGCTCACTGCGTACGCCCCGATCCGCTCACGATTGCTTAGGTTAGGCTCGCCTAACTTATCTCATGAGGGTGGGGGCGTGGGGGTGGGTGACGGGTTGACGGTTCGGTGCCTTGAGGGGGTGTCGCTCGTTGGACTTTTTTACGCGGGTGCGGCCGTGGGGCGTGGTGAGTGAGGGCGCTGCGCACGCTTGTGCCGAAAAGATTCGAAAATGAGCACGGAAACCACCCTTTGGAGTGAACTCACGCCAGGTGTCCACCAGTTCACCCACAGTGCGTAAAGATTCCCGTGTCTCAAGTCGCCGGCGCCGCAGTGACCCACAGTCCCCGTGGCGAGCGGCCCGCGACGCCAAGTCTCTTGTGGGGGTTCCACCGACGTGAACAGCACTACCTTCCGCCTGCCCGCACGCCGCTCCGCCGCCGCGGCCACCGTCGCCGCGCTCGCCGTGGGGCCGCTGGTCCTCGCGGCCCCGGCGGCGCACGCCACGGGCGGCCCCGGCGGCGAGGGCCGGGCCACCGCCGTCGTCCTGCGCGCCGGGCTCGACGTCGACCTGCTCGACAAGACGGTGCGCGTGCCGGTGCGGGCCTCCCTCAACGCGGTGGAGGCCCCCGCCAGCGCCGAGCGCACCGCGCTCAGCGTCCGGGTGGAGGGCGCGGAGCAGAACCGGCCCGTCGACATCCTCAAAGCCGACGTCGCCACCTCCGAGGCGACGGTCGAGGGCAAGGTGGCCCAGGGCTACGTCAACCTCGTCAAGGCCGGCGTCCACGTCCCCGGACTGCCCGGACTGTCCCTGATCGAGCTGGAGAAGGTCACCGCCAAGGCCGTCTGCGCGGCCGGCGAGCGCCCGGTCGCCCAGGCCAACCTGCTCGGCCACGTCACCGTCCTCGGCAAGAAGACCACCCTGTCGACCGGCGGCCGCACCAAGGTCACCGTGCCGGGCGTCGGAGAGGTCGTCCTCGACCTCTCCCGCACCACCGTCACCTCCAGGACCGCCGCCGCCACCGCGCTCGAACTGTCCGTGGAGGTCAACCCGCTCAAGCTCAACGTCGCCGAGGTCAAGGGCAAGGTCACCCTCGCCGAGGCCACCTGCTCGGCCCCGGCCGGCGGCGGCCGGCCCACCGACGGGCCCAGCACCCCGCCCACCGGCCAGCCCTCGCACCCGTCCACCGGCGGCTCCACGAACGGTTCGACCGGCGGCTCCACGAACGGCTCCACCGGAGGGTCCACGAACGGTTCGACCGGAGGGTCCTCGAACGGATCCACGGGCGGCTCTTCGAACGGCTCGACCGGCGGGTCCTCGCACGGCTCGGCCGGCGGGTCCGGCCAGGGCTCCCAGGTGAACACCCAGAACGGCGGCAGTGCCCCCGCCGGCGACCTCGCCGAGACCGGCGGCAGCTCCATGACCCCGTACCTGGCCGGCGGTGCCGTCCTGCTGGTCGCGGCCGGCGGCGGCGCGCTCGTCATGGCCCGCGGCCGGTCCCGCGCCCGCGCCCGCGGCTGACCGCCGGCGAGGACCCGCGCCCACGGGGGACCCGGGGGAATCGGGGGCGCGGGGTGAAGTGAGGTGAGGAGAACGCGGGGGCGGTGCCGTGACCGGGCGCCGCCCCCGCTTCCTTCCGTACGGGACGGCATCCCGTGCGGGTGCCCTCCCGTACGGACGTCAGCCCAGCAGCAACAGCGACTGGTCCAGTGCCTGGAGGAAACGGTTCGTCGTGACCCGGTCCCGCACCGCGAGCCGCAGCCAGTTCCGGTCGAGGCCCGGGAAGGTGTCCCCGCGCCGGGCCGCGAACCCGAGGGCCCGCAGCCGCTCCCGCACCGCCTCGGCGCCCTCGATCCGTACGAGCACGAACGGCGCCTCGGCCGCCGCCACCACCCGTACCTCGTCGAACTCCACCAGGCCCGCGAGCAGATGGGCCCGGTCCACCCCGATCCGGTGCGCCGCGTCCTCCGCCTCCGCGAGCGCCGCGTGCGACATGCACGCCTCCGCCGCCGCCAGCGCCGGAGTCGACACCGGCCACAGCGGCTGGGCCCGCTCCAGGGCGGCGATGATCCGCGGCTCCGCGAGCACGTAGCCGATCCGCAGGCCCGCGAGCCCCCAGGTCTTGGTCAGGCTGCGCAGCACCACCAGACCGGGCACGTCGGTCCGGGAGGCCAGCGACTCCCGTTCGCCCGGCACCGCGTCCATGAACGCCTCGTCGACCACCAGCGTCCGCCCCGGCCGGGCCAGCGCCGCGATCGCCGCCGCCGGATGCAGCACCGACGTCGGATTGGTCGGATTGCCGATGACCACCAGATCCGCGTCCTCGGGCACCGCCGCCGGATCCAGCCGGAACCCGTCCTCCTCGCGCAGCAGCACCCGCTCGACCGCGTGCCCCGCGCCCCGCAGCGCGGCCTCCGGCTCGGTGAACTGCGGATGCACCACGACCGCCCGCCGCACCGGCAGCGCCCGCGCGAGCAGGACGAACGCCTCCGCCGCGCCCGCGGTCAGGAGCACCCGGCGGGGCGGCAGATCGTGCCGCGAGGCGACCGCCGCCCGCGCTGCCCGTCCATCCGGGTAGGCCGCGAGCCCGGTGAGCGAGGCCGCTATCCGCTCCCGCAGCCAGCCGGGCGGGGTGTGCGTGCGGACGTTGACCGCGAGGTCGATCAGCTTCTCGTCGCGCACCTCGGCGTCGCCGTGGTGTCTGAGGTCATGGGTGTCTGCGGGAATGTCGATGCTCATGGCCGCCGTCGCGTGGGGGGTGGGGGTGGGACTGGCACATGTGGGGGATGTCCAGGCGTCGCCACCGATGTACCCGTCAGTAGGCCCCGACAACCGTGCGTCCACGGCTCCTTCACCCGGAACAATCGGCGCAGAAGCGGCCACAGCGCACGTAACGCGACGCGTCTTGCGCTTCGTCACCACCAAGTGCGCCCCCTGCCCCGCCCCGCGCAGCGCCGCCGCCTCCGCCACCGAACCCGTCCCGGTCGCCGCCCGGGCCGCCGTCGACGGATGCGGCACGGTCACCGCCGCCAGCTCCTCGCTCGCGTACGCCCACACCGGCACCCCGAGCCGCGCCGCGGCCTCGGTGATCCCCGGCTCCCCGGCCCGCGCGTCCAGCGTCGCGAACGCCGTCAGCGCGGCCTCGGCCGGCGGCGCCTCCGCGAGCGCGGCCCGCACCAGGCCGAGGACCTCCTCGGCCGGCGCCCCCGGCCGGGCCCCCACGCCCACCACCACACGGAGGAACGGCCCGAGGTGCGCGGGGGAGGGGGCATCGGTTAGCAAGAGCCCATGGCGGTGGTCGTCGCGCTCGGCGCGTTCCTCATGACGCTGGTCGGCGGCTGGACCGCCCAGCGCGTCACCGACCGCCGCCACCTCGTCCTCGGCCTCGCCGGCGGACTGATGCTCGGCGTCGTCGGACTCGACCTGCTCCCCGAGTCCCTGGCCACCGCGGGTAAGCCGGTCTTCGGCGTGCCCCAGGCCCTGCTGCTGTTCGTCGGCGGCTTCCTCTTCGCGCACGTGGTCGAACGCCTGCTCGCCGTCCGCCGCGCGGCCCACGGCGGCGACACCGGGAAACGCGCCCCGCAGGTCGGTCTCACCGCCGCCGCGGCCATGGTCGGCCACAGCCTCATGGACGGCGTCGCGCTCGGCGCCGCGTTCCAGGTCGGCGGCGGGATGGGCGCCACCGTCGCGCTCGCCGTCATCACCCACGACTTCGCCGACGGCTTCAACACGTACACGATCACCAGCCTGTACGGGAACGCCCGCCGCCGGGCCCTCGCCATGCTCGCCGCCGACGCGCTCGCGCCCGTCGTGGGCGCCGCCTCCACGCTGCTGTTCACCCTCCCGGCCGAATTCCTCGGCAGCTATCTCGGCTTCTTCGGCGGCGCCCTGCTCTACCTCGCGGCCGCCGAGATCCTGCCCGAGGCGCACCACACCCACCCCGCCCGGACGACCCTGCTGTGCACGGCCCTGGGCGTGGCGTTCATCTGGCTCGTGGTGGGCCTCTCCGGCTGAATCCCCGCCGCGGCCCGTCGCGGCCACCGGCCCGCCGGACACGACCCCCGGCCCCTCGGACACGGTCACCGGCAGTGCTCCACGAACCGCGCCGCGGCCTCGGGCGCCCCCGCCCAGTGCGTGTGCACGTAACTGGCGTGCACCCCGCGCTGGACGAAGCCCTCGACCCGCCGCACCGGCAGCCGCAGCCCCCACGCCGGCACCGCCCCCGCGCCCGGCTCGACGACCGTGCGGTGGAACTCGTGCCCCCGCATTCGCGCCCCGGCCGGCGCCAGCACGCTGTCGTTCACCGCGACCGCGTCCCGGTACCCCAGCGTCAGCCGCTCCGACATCCGCGCCTCGGCGTCCAGCACTCCGCACATCGGCCGGCCGTCCAGCGACCGCGCCAGATACAGCAGCCCGGCGCACTCGGCCGCCACCGGCGCGCCCGACGCCGCCAGCTCCGCCACCGCCGCCCGCAGCGACGCGTTGGCGGACAGCTCCGCCCCGTACATCTCCGGGAACCCGCCGCCGATCACCAGACCGCGCGTCCCCTCGGGCAGCGCCTCGTCGCGCAGCGGGTCGAAGGTGACGACCTCGGCCCCGGCGGCGGCGAGCAGTTCGGTGTGCTCGGCGTACGAGAAGGTGAAGGCGGGCCCGCCCGCGACGGCGACCACGGGCCGGGCCGACCCGTGTGCCTCCACGGACACGGGCGGGGACCACGGCTCGGCGTCCAGCGGCGGCGCCGACCGGGCCAGGGCGAGCAGCGCGTCCAGATCGCAGCCCTGCCGTACCTGCTCCGCCTGCGCCGCCACGGCGGCCACCGCCGCCGTCTGCCGCTCCGCGACCGGCACCAGACCGAGGTGCCGCGACGGCGTCTCCACCGCCGGGGCCCGCCGCAGCACGCCGAGCACCGGCACGCCCGACTCCTCCAGGGCCTCCCGCAGCAGTTCCTCGTGCCGGTCCGAGGCGACCTTGTTGAGGATCACCCCGCCGAGCCGTACGCGAGGGTCCCAGGACGCGAAGCCGTGCACGAGCGCCGCCACCGACCGGGACTGCGAGGACGCGTCCACGACCAGCACCACAGGCGCCCGCAGCAGCTTCGCCACCTGCGCCGTCGAGGCCAGCTCGCCTTGCCCCGCGGCCCCGTCGTACAGGCCCATCACACCCTCGACGACGGCCAGTTCGCAGCCGCGCGCCCCGTGCGCGAAGAGTGGCGCGATCAGCTCGGGGCCGCACATGTACGCGTCGAGGTTGCGGCCCGGGCGGCCGGTCGCGAGCGCGTGGTAGCCCGGGTCGATGTAGTCCGGGCCCACCTTGTGCGGGGAGACCGCGAGGCCGCGGCCGGCGAACGCGGCCATCAGACCGGTCGCCACGGTGGTCTTGCCCGCGCCGGAGGACGGCGCGGCGATGACGAGACGTGCTACCACTCGATGCCCCGCTGGCCCTTCTGACCCGCGTCCATCGGGTGCTTCACCTTCGACATGTCGGTCACCAGATCCGCGAACTCCACGAGCTCCGCCGGGGCGTTGCGGCCGGTGATCACCACATGCTGCTGCCCGGGACGGTTCCGCAGCACCTCGATCACCTCGGCCGTGTCGATCCAGCCCCAGTGCAGCAGGTACGCGAACTCGTCGAGGACGTAGAACCGGTACCGCTCGTCCGCGAGGTCCCGCTTGACCTGCTCCCAGCCCTCGCGCGCCTTCTCCTCGTGCGACGGCTCGCCCTCGGCGGTGGCGCGCTGGATCCAGGACCAGCCCTCGCCCATCTTGTTCCAGACGACCGTGCCGCCCTTGCCCGTCTCGCCGAGCGTCCGCAGCGCGTTCTCCTCGCCGACCCGCCACTTGGCGGACTTGACGAACTGGAACACCCCGATCGGCCAGCCCTGGTTCCAGGCGCGCAGCGCCATCCCGAAGGCGGCGGTCGACTTCCCCTTGCCCACACCGGTGTGCACCATCACCAGCGCGCGGTTACGGCGCTGGCGGGTGGTCAGACCGTCGTCCGGAACGACGGTCGGCTGTCCCTGCGGCATTTACGCGGCCCTCTCAGAGCGATGGTTCTGTACGTCGCGGACGAGGCCGGCGATCGCGTCGGCCCGCAGTTCGTCCAGGGTGACGGCGGTGCCGCCGAGGCCGAGGGCGAGTTCCCCGGCCAGACCGAGCCGCACCGGGCCCGTCTCGCAGTCCACGACCACGGCGGCCGTGCCGTCGGCGGCGTGCAGCCGCGCGGCCCGGGTGGCGAGCGCCAGCGGGTCCGGCCCGCCGCCGGTCGCCCGGCCGTCGGTCACCACCACGAGCAGCGGCCGGCGCGACGGATCGCGCAGCCGTTCCACCCGCAGCACGTCGTGTGCCGTCAGCAGGCCCGCCGCCAGCGGGGTACGGCCGCCCGTGGGCAGCCGCTCCAGCCGGGCGGCGGCGGCCTCCACGGACGAGGTCGGCGGCAGCGCGACCTCCGCGTCCCGGCCCCGGAAGGTGACCAGGCCGACCTTGTCGCGCCGCTGGTAGGCGTCGAGCAGCAGCGAGAGCACCGCGCCCTTCACGGCGCCCATCCGCTGCCGGGCCGCCATCGAACCGGACGCGTCCACGACGAACAGGACCAGATTGCCCTCGCGGCCCTCGCGGGTCGCCTGCCGCAGATCGTCCCGGCGTACCACCAGGCCCCGGCCGGTGCGGCCGCGCGCCCGCTGGTGCGGGGCGGCGGCCCGGACCGTCGCGGTCAGGTGCAGGGCGGTCAGCGCGCCCCGGGGGCGGGCCGCGCCGGTGGTCCGGCCGTGGGCGGTACGCGCGCGGGAGCGGCGGCCGGCCGCGCCCTGGCCGAGTCCGGGCACGCTGAGCATCTTCGTACGGAAGGGCTCGCCGGCGCCGACGGCGGCCCGCTCACCGGACCCGGCGCCCCGGGGCGCGGGGGCGGACTCGGGTACCTCGGGCGCCTCGGGCGTGTCAGCCGTCTCGGCCGTCTCGGCCGTCTCGGAAGTCCCGGAGGTCTCCGGCGCGGGCGCGTCACCCTGCGGCGGAATCCCGCCCCCGCCGCCCCCGTCGGGGCCGCCGTCCCCCGGCCCGTCCGGGTCACCGGGACCCTCCGGCTCCGGATCGTCGTCCGGCCGCCCGGAACCCTCCGGCTCCTCGCCCTTGAACTTCTCCAGGGTCTCGTCCAGCTTGTCCTGGTCGAGCCCCGGCGCGTCGAACGGGTTGCGCCGGCGCCGGTGCGGCAGCGCGAGCAGCGCCGCCTGCCGTACGTCCTCGGAGGTGACCTCCGTCCGCCCCGCCCACGCGGCGAGCGCGGTCGCCGTCCGGGCCATCACGATGTCCGCGCGCATGCCGTCCACCTCGAACGCGGCGCAGGTCGCGGCGATCTGGAGCAGCACCGCGTCCCCGAGCACCACCCGCGGCAGCAGCTCCCGCGCGGCCGTGATCCGCCCGCGCAGCGCCGTCTCCTCGGCCGCCCAGCGCGCGGCGAACGCGGCCGGATCGTCCTCGAACGCGAGCCGCCGGCGCACCACCTCGACCCGCTGCTCCGGCTCCCGGGACGCCGCCACCTCCACGGTCAGCCCGAACCGGTCCAGCAGCTGGGGCCGCAGCTCGCCCTCCTCCGGGTTCATCGTGCCGACGAGCAGGAACCGGGCCGCGTGCCGTACGGAGACACCCTCGCGCTCCACGTACGACGAGCCCATGGCGGCGGCGTCGAGCAGCAGGTCGATCAGATGGTCGTGGAGCAGATTGACCTCGTCGACGTAGAGGATGCCCCGGTGCGCGTCGGCGAGCAGGCCCGGCTCGAACGCCTTCACGCCGTCGGCGAGGGCCTTCTCGATGTCGAGCGCGCCGACCAGCCGGTCCTCGGAGGCGCCGACCGGCAGCTCCACCATCCGGGCCGGCCGCGTGTCCCCCGCGGCGGAGGCGTCGTGCGGGCCGTCCGGGCAGCCCGGGTCGGGGGACGCCGGGTCGCAGCTGAACCGGCAGCCCGCGACGACGTCCATCGGCGGCAGCAGCGCCGCGAGCCCGCGCACGATCGTGGACTTCGCCGTCCCCTTCTCGCCGCGGACGAGGACACCGCCCACCGCGGGGCTGACGGCGTTCAGGAGCAGTGCGAGGCGCAGATCGTCCATGCCGACGACGGCCGTGAACGGATAACGGGTACTCATCGGACGGTCACTCCTTCGAGTCGTACGGAAGTACGGAAGCGGGGACGGCGGCGGGCGGAAGGAATGCGGCGCTCACGGCGCACCCGGCGGCACGAACGGCAGCCCCTCCGGCGCGCCCTTCTCGATCAGCCGCAGCAGCGCGTCCGTGTCGGCGTGCTCCTCGATCAGATCGCCCAGCCGGTCCAGCTGTTCCTCGCGCAGCGCGTCGAACGAGGTGTCCGGCGCCGGGACGAAACGGCGCCCGGCCGCCGCCGCGACCTCCCGCAGGAACGCCCGGCGGAACCCGTCGCTCTCCAGCGAGCCGTGCCAGTGCGTCCCCCACACCGCCCCGGTCCGGCAGCCGTCCAGGAACGGCTCCCCGCCCCGTACGTCCGCCACGCCGTGATGGATCTCGTACCCCTCGACCCGCTCGCCGAGCGCCTCGCCCACCGGCCGCGCCAGCGTCTTCTCGCGCGCGAACCGGACCCGTACGGGCAGCAGGCCGAGCCCGTCGACCGCCCCGGCCCGCGACTCCACCTCGTCCTCGATGCGCTCGCCGAGGACCTGGAAGCCGCCGCACACCCCGAGGATCGGACGGCCCTCGGCGGCCCGCCGGGCCAGCGCCGCCGCGAGACCGCGCTCGCGCAGCCAGGCCAGCGCCCTCACCGTGCCGCGGGTGCCCGGCACGACCACCAGATCGGCGTCGGTCAGCTCCTCCGGCCGGTCCACGAACCGCACCACCACACCCGGCTCCGCCGCCAGCGCGTCCACGTCCGTGAAGTTCGACATCAGCGGGACGGCGCAGACGGCGACCCGCAGCACGTCCGCGCCGAACGGTGGCGCCACGACCGACTCGCGGACCGCGCCGCGCAGCGAGACCCGCAGCCCGTCCTCCTCGTCGATGCCAAGGCCGTGCGCGTACGGCAGCACGCCGAGCGTGGGCCGTCCGGTCAGGCCGTCGAGCATCGCGAGGCCCGGTTCGAGCAGGGACACGTCGCCGCGGAACTTGTTCACCAGATAGCCGGCGACCAGCCGCTGGTCCTCCGGCGCGAGCAGCGCCGTCGTCCCGAAGAACTGGGCGAACACCCCGCCCCGGTCGATGTCGCCGACCACGACCACGGGCAGCCGCGCGGCCCGCGCGATGCCCATGTTCACGATGTCGGTGCGGCGCAGGTTGATCTCCGCCGGGCTGCCCGCGCCCTCGCAGATCACCGCGTCGTGGGTGCGCCGCAGCTCCTCCAGACAGGCGAGCACCGGCGCGAAGAGTTCCTTCTGCCGCCCGCCGTGGTAGCCGCGGGCGCTCATCTCGCCGACCGGCTTGCCCATCAGGACGACCTGGCTGGAACGGTCGCTTCCGGGCTTCAGCAGCACCGGGTTCATCAACGCGGTCGGCTCGACGCGCGCGGCCCGCGCCTGCATGGCCTGGGCGCGGCCGATCTCGGCGCCCTCCCGGGTCACGAAGGAGTTCAGGGACATGTTCTGGCCCTTGAACGGCGCGACCTTCAGGCCCTGACGGACCAGCCACCGGCAGATCCCGGCCGTGACGACGCTCTTGCCCGCGTCGGACGTGGTGCCCGCGACGAGCAGCCCCCCGCCCATGGTCCCCTCGCTTCTCACACCGCACCCCCGTGCTTTTGCCGCGTACGACGGACCGCGCCCGCCAGGAGCCGGCCGCCCGCGCAGCCGGCCAGGGTCAGCCAGGTCACCCGGCGCGAGAGCCGGACCGCCCGGTCGATGTCGGCCACCTCGACGGCCCGTCCGCGCGCGTTCAGCACCGGCCGGTGCTCGATCCGCCCGCCGTACGACAGGGTGCCGCCGAGCCGTACGCCGAGCGCCCCCGCGAACGCGGCCTCCACCGGACCCGCGTTCGGGCTCGGATGCCGGGAGGCGTCCGCGCGCCAGGCCCGTACCGCCCCGCGCGGATCGTCGCCCGCGACGGCGGCGAGGACGGCCGTCAGACGGGCGCCCGGCCAGCCCGCCACGTCGTCCAGGCGGGCCGAGGCCCAGCCGAACCGGCGGTGCCGCGGCGACTTGTGGCCGACCATCGCGTCCAGGGTGTTGACCGCCCGGAACCCGAGCAGCCCCGGCACCCCGGCGACCGCGCCCCAGAACAGGGCGCCCACGACCGCGTCCGAGGTGTTCTCGGCGACCGACTCGACGACCGCGCGGGCCATCCCGGGCCCGTCGAGCGCCTGTGGGTCGCGCCCGACCAGATGCGGCAGGCGTTCCCGGGCGACGTCCAGGTCCCCGGCTTCGAGCGCCCCGCCGATCGCGCGGGCCTCGCGGCCCAGCGTCGTCCCGCCGACGACGGCCCACACGGAGGCGGCGGTCAGCGCGGCGGAGGCGGTGGCGCTGCCCCGTACGGCACGGGTCGCGGCGGCCCCGAGGGCCACGGCGGAGCCGGCGCAGAGGGCGGTGTACAGGGCGCCCCGGCCCCGGTGGTCCTGGTGCAGACGGCGCTCGACGGCGCCCGCCGCCCGGCCGAACGCGGCGACCGGATGGCCGCGCCGCGGATCGCCCACGACCAGGTCGGCGGCGAGGCCGAGGGCTGCCCCGTACGCGAAGACGCGGGGGCGCGAGGGATGGGGGCGGGTACGAGACGGGCTCGGGCCGCTGCCGGGCATGGCACATGTCCTCACTCAGGGTCCGCGCCCTGGATCGACGTGACCGGCGGCGAGAGTTCCTGACTCCCGGCCCCGAGGGCCGGTCACAGTGGCGGGACCGTGCCGGAATCACACCGGACTTCCTCCCCATGCCGCCGTATTGGCCCCGGCAGTCCACCACGCGGCCCGAACGCCCGTCAACCCGCCATTGACCTGCGCCGGGTCACTGTGCGAAGCGCCACAAACACGACAGTCGGCCGGCCACCTCGGCCTGGCCGCCCAGCTCGCCCTCCGTACCCACCTCGCGGGCCACCCGCGTCACTTCGGAGGAGAACGACGAGAGCTGGTCC
>NZ_JBEYHT010000081.1:0-30012 GCF_040635425.1 Streptomyces laurentii
CCGGCGAAGCCCGCTGAACCCGCGCCACGGGCCCGGACGCACTGTCGTGCGCCCGGCCTCGCCGCGCGGCCCGGGCGTGCACGCTCGGCTCCCCGCTCGGAGCCGGTACGGCGCGGAGCGCGCTTTCGGACAGGAAAACCACGGTGCGATGGACGGGGTGCTCACGGACGTGTTCACTTGCGCGTTCCAGCAGGGCGCCCGGAAACTGTCGGGCGCTGACCGAGGCGGTGAGGGAACAGCACGTACACAGCCCGGAGCACGGGAAGTCCGGGCAGGCGGAACTGTCCGTTGACGACAGGGGGGACGAGCTCATGACCAAAGCAGGACGTCCGCAGGGGGCACCACGAGGCAGATCGCGGCCGGCGAACGAGCTGGCGGCACTGTTGCGTGAGGTGACCGCCGGCTTGACGGTGCGGGACCTGGCCCGGCAATTCGGAGGCGGGAAGACGGCGTGGAGTGAGTACCGGTCCGGTGCCCGGGTCATCCCGCTCGGGCGCCTCGGCCTCGTCATCAAGGAGTGCGTGCGCGATCCCCGTGGCCGCCAGGAGTTACTGGCCAGGGCCCGCCGGTTGCACGATCAGGCACTGACGGCGAAAGCGGAGGCCGAGGCCGGCCCCGAGCCCGGCCTGGAGGAGGCGCTGCGCCGGGCCCAGGAGGACCTCGCCGCGTCCGGCCGACTGGTGGAGGCGCTGCTGGCACTGATGACGACGCTCCAGGAACAAGCCAAAGCCCATCAGCCGGGGACGGGCACGGAAACGGGTACGGCGACGGAGAAGGCCGCCGGCCCCGGATACGTACCGTCCGGGGGACCCCGCGTCCGGCTGGACGAGGTACTCGACCAACTGGTCACCGCCCGGGGCGTCCAGGAGTCCGCACGGCAGGCGGTCGCCGACGTCCGGGCCCAGCGCGATGCCGCCCGACAGCCGCCGTGGCTGCCGGCGCCGGCAGCGGAGACGGAGACGGAGACGGAGGACGGGACACCACCCGCTGGAGACGACGCCCTGCGGGCGCCGGTGGTGGACCTGGCCCTCTCCACCGAACTCGCCCGCGTCCACCACGTCGTAGCGCAGCAACGAGAGGAAGCGCACTGGCTGTGGGAACGGGCCCGGGCCGATCGGGTGTGCTCCGACGTCATCGAAGGTGTCGTATTCGAGCGGCTCGACACCCTCCCCGCGGTGCCCCCCGCTGTCCCGCCAGGGAAGCGAAGACCGCGGCCCGCCGAAGGACTCTCCCCCGCCTGCAAGGCCTCTCTCGCCGTTCTGGCGGTCTCCCTCGTGCTGGCTCTCGGCACGAGCGCCGTTCTCCTTGAGGTGCTCCTCGGCCGGCAGCAGACCGTGGCCGGCGCGGACGGCCCGACGCCGCCGCTCCTGCCGTCCGGCCCCGCCGTGCGGGGCGCGACGGGCACGAGATCCGCGACACCTCCGACGGCCGCGTTCGCACCTTCCCCGCTCTCGGCCGCACCCCCGCCCGGAGTGCCACGCCCCGCCCCCTCGTTCACTCGACGCGCTCCGGGGCCGGCCCGCGCCGGTTCCCCGGGACATCCGGCCGCCACTCCGGCCCCGAAGTCCCCGAAGTCCCCGAAGTCCCCGGGTACGGCCTACGCCGTCTCGCCGGACCGCCGCGGCGTCCTGCGGTGGACCGGACGGGACGGTTCGTGGAAAGTGATCGGTCCGGCCGCCGAGCAGGTGTACGCCGGGGCCGCGGGGCTGTTCACCACCGATCCGGGCGACGGCCACATCGCCAAGTACGACGAGCCGTCCGGCTCGTGGTCCTGGATCGGCTTCCCCGGGGAACAGTTCGTGACCGCGGGCGACGGCCTGTACGCGATCACGGAGCACCGGGACGCCGTGATGCGGTGGACCGGCCTGGGGGCGGAGTGGGTTCCCATCGGCGGTGCCGCCGGCCGGCTGTACGCGGGCGGCGCGGGCCTCTTCGCGACCAGCCCGGACTCGGGGGCCCTGTTCCGGTACGCGGGGCACGGCGACGCCTGGGTGGACGCCGGGGGCCCCGGCGCGGACTTCGCCGTCGGACCCATGCGTCCCGAGGACCTCACCCGCCTGTTCGTCGAACGGTCCAACGCCGGGGACGCGGCCGGTGTCGCCGCGCTCTACGAGGAGGACGCGGTGGTGGCGTACCCGCCCGGCTCGCGGACGGTGGGCCGGGAAGCGATCCGCGCGCTGTGGGAGAAGGTCCTGGCGAACCGCCCCCATTTCGAGCCGGAGGCGCCGCTGCCCACCCTGATCAGCGACGGCATCGCCCTCACCTCGACCCCGCCGAAGGACGGCTCCGGCGCCCGTGCCCAGGTCGTCCGGCGGCAGCCGGACGGCAGCTGGCTGCGCTTGCTCGACCAGCCCGAATTCGCCCCGCCTGCCCGCTGAACCGCGCTCTCCCGCGGGGCAGGTGGCCCAGCCCGGCAGGAAGGGAATGGCCCACCGGAACAGGCCACCCACTCCCTAGGATTCCTGTCATGACTACGACGACCGTCGACTTCTACTTCGACCCGGCCTGCCCCTTCGCCTGGATCACCTCCCGCTGGATGCTGGAGGTCGAGCGGCACCGCGACATCGACCTCCGCTTCCATGTGATGAGCCTGTACTTCCACAACGAGGGCAACGAACTGCCCGACTGGTACCGCACCCTCGTCGACGACTCCATCCGCCCCGTCCGCGTCGCCGCCGCCGCGGCCGAACGGCACGGCGAGAAGATCCTGCGCCCGCTGTACACCGCGTACGGCACCCGGATCCACGAACAGAAGAACAAGGACTTCGACGCCGTCATCGCCGCGTCCCTCGCCGAACTCGGCCTCCCCGCCGACCTCGCCGCCGCGGCCCACGACCCGGCCTACGACGACATCGTCCGCCGCAGCCACGACGCCGGCCGGGACCCCGAGGCCGGCGCGTACGTCGGCACGCCCACCCTGCACGTCGACGGCACCGCCTGGTTCGGCCCCGTACTCCGCGCCATCCCGCGCGGCGAGGCCGCCGCCGACCTCTTCGACCACTTCCGCGCCCTGGCCGCCCACCCCGACCTGTTCGAACTCAAGCGCACCCGCACGGGAGGCCTCGACTACAGCTGAACGTCAGGCAGTTCGTGGGAGTGTCGCGAAAGTTCAAGACGGGTGGGGCGAGAATCCGTAGCGTGGGGCGCATGAACACGATCCACCGCCATCTCGCCAGTTGCGCCGCCGAGGCCGCCCGTGTCACCCGCGGTCTCACTCCCGAGCAGCTGGCCGGGCCGTCCGTCTGTGCCGACTGGACCGTTCGCGAACTCGCCAACCATCTCGTCCTCTACTCCGCCCACGGGCTCGAACACCGGGCCCTGCGCACCGAACTCCCCGCGGAGACCGTCGCGCGCGACTTCACCGCCGACGCCGACTGGCCCGAGCAGTACGCGGCCCAGCTCGACCGGGCGCTCGCCGCGTGGGGGAAGCCCGAGGCGTGGGAGGGCGAGGTCGACATGGGGGGAAGTCCGGTGCCGGCCGCCGAGATGGCCGCCATGCTCCTCCTCGAACTCGCCCTGCACGGCTGGGACCTGGCCCGCAGCACCGGGCGGGAGTTCGAGGTGCCGGAGGAGACGGGGGAGTGCGTGCGGGAGGTCGTCGAGCGCTACGCCGAGATGTACCGGCAGTACGACGGCTTCGACGAGCCGGCGGGCGAAGTCGCCGCCGACGCACCCGCGTTCACGCGCGCCGTCGCTCTGAGTGGCCGACGCCCCTGACCGGGCGGGAATTCGGTGGCGGGCCGGGGAGTCACCGGCGACCATGGCCCGCATGAGTGACGAACAGCCCGAGCGATGGACCCAGGCAACCGTCTACCCCGACATGTGGGTGGACCCGAAGGACGACCCGCGTGACAGTGAAGGGCCGGGGCCGGAGGGTGAACGCGACACCCTCGCCGGGTATGTGGCGGACTACCGTTTCACCCTGCGTATGAAGTGCGAGGGTCTGGATCCGGATCAGCTCGCCCGCCGCTCCGTGCCGCCGTCCACGATGTCGCTCCTCGGTCTGATCCGGCATCTCGCCGAGGTGGAGCGGGACTGGCGCAACTGGCTCACCCATGCCGAGCGGCTGCCGAAGCTGTACGGGGTACGCGACGCCGACTTCGACGGAGCCGTCGCGGACCAGGCCGTCGTCGACGCCGCGTACGCCGATCTGGAGCGCGAACAGGCCGCCACCGACGCCGCGTTGGACGCGTTCGCCGACCTCGGTGAGCGTGTGGGCCGGGACGCCGTCACCATCCGCAGCATCATGGTGCACCGCGTCGAGGAGTACGCCCGCCACTGCGGACACGCCGACCTGCTGCGCGAGTGCGTCGACGGCCGGGTGGGCCAGTAGGCGACACGTGCCCGTCCCCGGCCGGTGGCGGTCAGCCGCCCTGGTAGATCGTGGTGCACAGCAGCGTGGCGCCGTCGTCCATCAGCCAGGCCCAGTAGCGGGTCCGGTCGCCCGCCGACTGGCGGCAGTTGGCGGCGGTGGCGCCCGCCGGGGCGCGGTAGACGCCCGTGATGTGCATGATCTGGTTGTACGAGACGGGCACCGGCTCGCGCCGGCAGGCCACGGCCGTCATCGGTCCGAGGGAGATCGAGTCGCCGGACTGCCGGCCGAGCAGGCAGTAGTACGCGTGGTAGATACGGGAGAGGCAGAGCGTCCTGGTGGTGCCGGTGGTGACCGACTGGTAGCTCCAGTACGACTTCCCGTCGCCGGTGGGGCAGGTCGTGTCGGTGGCGGTCACCCGTACCAGCGCCCGCGCGTCGGAGCAGGACACGGGGGCCGGCGGAACGTTGACGTTCCAGGCGATGCGGGTGTCGCCGCCGCGTCCCGTGTCGTAGAGCGGCAGGCAGTCGCCGGGCGAGCGGGCTTTGAAAGCCTCTTCGGTGGGGTCAGGAGGGGGTGTCGTCGGCCCAGGGTCGGGCTTGTCGTCGCTCCCCTGGCCGGCGTCGGGGGTCTCGGACGTGTCGGAGGCGCCGGAGCCACGGGAGCTTCCGGAGTCCCCCGAGCCGCCTGAGCCTCCCGAGTCACCGGGGAGGTGGACGGGCGGCCGAGCAATGCCCGGGGTCGACGCCGAAGGGGAACCGGGCGGGGACGATTCGGACAACAGGTTCTTCAGTTCCGCCGCGTTGCTCGCGCCCAGCCAGGTCAGGATCGACAGCAGGGAGGCGATTCCCCCGAGCAGTGCCCACAGCTTGGCAGTGGAGTGATCACCGGATGCGTCTGCCACCATGCCCTCCCAGTCGAGGGTCAGACGATAGCGACTGAGAGGCGCCGATGAGGGGCGAACGCCTGTTGTCCCGCCCCCGGTGGTCACCCCGTGCCGTTCCGGCGCCTCACACACCGTCGCCCGGACGGATCATCCGTCCGGGCGACTCGGGTGGGTGCGGAGGGCCGGGTCAGCCGGCCGCCACCAGGTCCCGCTCCCGTGCCCCGGCCGCCGCCTCGTACCGCTCGACGAGCAGACGGGCCAGTTCGGGGCACGGGCCGAGGACGTCGGCGAGCACCTCGGCGCCGGCCTCCCGGGCGCCGGCCGCGATCCGGTCCGGGAGGCGGCCGGGGGCGATCACGTACGGGGCGACCGCCACCCGCCGCACCCCCGGTTCGGTGCGCAGGGCCCGTACGGCGTCCCCCGTACGGGGAAGAGGTGCGGAGGCGAACGCGGGCCGCACGGAGCACCAACCGGTGCGCCGCAGCTCCCGCGCCGTTTCTGCGATCACCGCGATCGCCTCCGGGTCGGAGGAGCCCGCCGAGGCCAGGACGACCCCGGTCGAGCTCTTGTCGGCGGGCGTCAACCCCGCCTCGTACAACCGCCGTTCCACTGCGGCGAGCAGTAGCGGCGACGGGCCGAGCACCGCCGCCCGCCGGACCCGCAGCGCGGGCGGGGCCGCGCGGAGGACGGCGGGGATGTCGGCCTTCGCGTGGAAGGCGCGGGTCAGCAGCAGCGGCAGCGCCACCACGTCCCGTACGCCCTCGGCCGCGAGCCGGTCCAGCGTCGCCGGCGCGGACGGCAGGTCGAAGTCCAGGAACGCGGTCTCCACCCGCAGCCCCGGCCGCAGCAGCGCGGCGCGGCGCACGAGCGACCGGACGGTCGCCGCGTGCCGCGGATCGCGGCTGCCGTGGGCGAGGACGAGGAGGACCGGGGTGTCCATGGCGGTCAGCCCCGCACCAGCAGGCCGCGGCGGCGCAGCACCGTGCGCTCCAGCGGGCTGAAGACCAGCAGGTCGACGGCGATGCCGACGAGCAGGATCAGCAGGATGGCGAGGAAGATCCCCGGCATGTCGAAGTTGTTCCGGCCGTTCTCCAGGAGCTGGCCGAGGCCGAGCCCGAGGTCGGGGGAGGACGCGATGATCTCCGCCGCCATCAGCGAACGCCACGAGAACGCCCAGCCCTGCTTGAGGCCCGCCAGATAGCCGGGGAGCGCCGCCGGCATCACGATGTGCCAGGCGCCCTTCAGGCCGGTCGCGCCGAGCGTCCGGCCGGCCCGCAGGAACAGTGGCGGTACCTGGTCGACGCCCGCCACCAGGCCGTTGGCGATCGACGGGACCGCGCCGAGCAGGATCACCGCGTACATCATGCTGTCGTCGAGGCCCAGCCACAGCACCGCCGGCGCCACCCAGGCGACCGAGGGCAGCGACTGCAGGCCGGAGAGGATCGGGCCGATCGCCGCCCGGACGGGCTTCACCCGCGCCACGAGGAGACCCAGTGGGGTGCCGATCGCGAGGGCGAGCAGGAAGCCGAGCAGGGCCCGGGACACGCTCGTCCACAGCACGCCGAACAGCGTGCCCTCCAGCCACATGGTGGTGAGGCTGTCCCACACCGCGCCCGGCGAGGGCAGCTTGCCCGCCTCGGCGACCTGCGCGGACACCAGCAGCTGCCACACCGCCAGGACGACGGCGACGGCGACGACCGGCGGCAGCACCTTGCGCACCAGGATCTCGCGGACCGGTACGTGACGGACCTGGACGCTGTCCAGGGCGTCGAGTCCGGCCTCCAGGCCCGCCAGATCGTCGGACCCGCGACCGGAGCCGGACGGGGATCCGGCCCCCGATCCCGACCCCACCTCCGACGCGGCCGCGGACTCGGAGACGGATTCGGGCTCGGACAGAGTCCCCGTCCCGGAAACGGCCTTGGCCTCGGTCGCGGACCCGGTGGTGCCCCCGGGGCCGGTCGTCGTGTCAGTGCTGGCCATGGCGGCGGATCTCCCCACGCAGGTGTTCGGTGATCTCGACGGACAGTTCCGCCACGGCGGCGTCCTCGATACGGCGCGGCTGCGGGATGTCGATGTGCCACTCCCGGGCGATCCGGCCGGGCCGGGAGGACAGCAGGACGACCCGCTCGGCGAGCCGTACCGCCTCGCGCACGTTGTGGGTCACGAACAGCACCGACAGCCGGGTCTCGCGCCAGATCCGGGTCAGCTCGTCGTGCAGGACGTCCCGGGTGATCGCGTCGAGCGCGGCGAACGGCTCGTCCATCAGCAGCAGATCGCTGTCCTGGGCGAGCGCGCGGGCCAGCGCCACCCGCTGGCGCATGCCGCCGGACAGTTCGTGCACCCGCTTGCCGTACGCGCCGTCGAGCCGTACCAGCGAGAGCAGCCGCTCGGCCTCCGGGCGGCGCTCCGGCTTCGGCGTCCCCCGGAGTCTCAGGGCCAGTTCGATGTTCTTTCCGGCCGTCAGCCAGGGGAACAGGGCGTGTTCCTGGAACATCAGGGCGGGCCGCCCGCCCGGGGTGTCGATGCTGCCCGCGGTCGGCCGGTCGAGGCCGGCGACCAGGTTGAGCAGGGTGGACTTGCCGCAGCCCGAGGCCCCCAGGAGGGTCACGAACTCGCCCGGCGCGACATCGAGCGAGATGTCGTCGAGGACGAGCTGGCCGCCGGCGGGGCCGCCGAAGGACTTCGAGACGTGCCGGAGACGCGCGGCGTGACCGGTCGCGCCGACGACGTGATCCTCGGCCCCGGTGTTGCCGTCGGTCGTGGTGCTGCTCTTGGCGTTGCTCTTGGTCTTGGTCTTGGTCTTGGCGAGCGTGCTGGTCGCGGTCATGGGTGTCACCTCCTGGGAGACGGAAGACCTGAACTCGGGCTGTCGCGTGGCTACTTCACACCGAGACCGGCGTCGGACACCGCGGGCGCGCCCGCGGCCTTGAGGACCTTGTCGAGCGGCTTCAGGTCGTAGATCCCGTCGAGGTCGGGCTTCTGGAGCAGACCGGCCTGCACCGCGTGGTCGGCCTGCGCGCGGAGCGTCGCGGCCAGCGGGTCGTCGGTGAAGCGCAGCGAGGACCAGGCGCCGTCGATGATCTCGCCGGACAGCGGCTTGCCGCTGAGCTGCTTCAGCTTGGCGTTGGCCGAGGTCTTCGCCTTCTCCGGGTTGGCGTTGATCCACGCGTTGGTCTTCACCGAGCCGCGCAGCACCGCCTCCACGACGTCCGGGTGCTCCTTGAGGAACTTCTGGGACACGATGACGTGGGTGATGACGAACTGCTTGTCCGGCCACAGGTCCCGCTCGTCGAGCAGCACCTTCGCGCCCTCCGAGACGAGCTTCGACGCGGTCGGCTCCGGCACCCACGCGCCGTCGATGGCGCCGGTGGAGTAGGCGTTCGGTGTCACCTTGTTGTCGGTGCGGACCACGGAGACATCGCCCTTGCCGCTCTGCGGGTCGACCTTCCAGCCCTGCTCGGACGCCCAGTTGAGGAAGGCCACGTCCTGGGTGTTGCCGAGCTGCGGGGTGGCGATCCGCTTGCCCTTGACGTCGGCCGTCGTCTTGATCTTCGCGGGGTTCACCACCAGCTTCACGCCGCCGGACGCCGAACCGCCCACGATGCGCAGGCTGGTGCCCTGCGACTTGGTGAAGCCGTTGATGGTGGGGGAGGGGCCGATGAAGCCGATGTCGAGGGAGCCGGCGTTCAGGGCCTCGATCTCGGACGGGCCCGCGTTGAAGGTGGTGGTCTTCAGCGTGGTGCCGCCCAACTCCTTCTGGAAGATGCCCTCCTGGTCCCCGACCAGGGCGGTCGCGTGGGTCAGGTTGGGGAAGTATCCGAGCCGTACGGTGTCGGCCGAGAGCTTCGGCCCCTCGGCGGCCGCCTTCTTCCCGGCGTTCGCGGAGTCGCCCGCGTTGGTGGAGCTTCCGGCCTGCGATCCGTAGCCGCAGGAGGCGAGTGCCCCGAGCAGCAGGGGCAGGGCGGCGGCCGAGGCCAGACCGCGGCGTACGGCGGATCGGGTGGTGCGCGTGAGGGCGGGGCTGGCAGGGATGGCAGGCACGGGAGGAGGTCCCCTCGGTCTCGGCCTCAGCTGGGGCCGGGTCTCGGTCGATGTCGTCGCTCGGGAACGAGCGGGTGGAGCGGGTTACGCGGGTGGAGCGAGCGGAGAGGCGCCGTACCGCCGTGGCGGCGGTGGCGGCCGGAGGTCAGCACGCACATCGCGCGACCCCTCCCCGGCCCGCGCCGAGCGCACCGGAGCCCACCCGGCCGCCCTCCTTCGCGAATCCGGCCCAGATGTCCTTCTTCATGTCAGAAGTCCCAGCCTTCCTCGTCGTCCGCCGCGGCCGCCGGGGCCGGCGCCGGGGCGGTGGAGGCGAAGGACTCGCCCGCCATGCCGGCGGCGAGGGTGGTGCCGTCGGCCGGGTCGATCAGCAGGAACGATCCGGTACGGCGGGAGTCGGCGTACGCGTCGAGCGCCAGCGGCTCCGCGGTCCGCACCGTCACCCGGCCGATGTCGTTGGCGACCAGCCGCCCCGGCTCGGGGTGCTGGGAGAGGTCGTCCAGGGTGAGCCGGGACGGGATCTCCTTCACGATCGCCTTGACCGTGCGGGTGGTGTGCTTGAGCAGCACCCGCTGGCCCACCGTGAGCGGCCGGTCCGCCACATGGCAGACGGTCGCCTCGACGTCCTGGCTGGTCGGCGGGGCGTCGGCGGCCGGGGCGAGCAGGTCGCCGCGGGAGATGTCGATGTCGTCCGCGAGCCGGATCGTGACCGACTGCGGGGCCCAGGCGATGTCCACGGACTCGCCGAGCGCGTCGATCGCGGTGATCTCGGAGGTCCGGCCGGACGGCAGGACGGCGACCCGGTCGCCGACCCGGAACACACCGGCGGCGATCTGGCCCGCGTAGCCGCGGTAGTCGGGGTGTTCGGCGGTCTGCGGTCGGATCACGTACTGCACCGGGAAGCGGGCGTGGCAGGCCGTCAGGTCATGGCTGACCGGCACGCTCTCCAGGTGCTCCAGGACGGTCGGACCGCCGTACCAGTCCATGTGGGCGGACGGCTCCACGACGTTGTCGCCGACGAGCGCCGAGATCGGGATCGCGGTGATCTCCGGGACGCCCAGCTCGGTCGCGTACGCCGTGAACTCCTCGGCGATCGCGGCGAAGACGGACTCCTGGTAGCCGACCAGGTCCATCTTGTTCACGGCGAGGACCACGTGCGGGACGCGGAGCAGCGCGGCGACGGCGGCGTGCCGGCGGGTCTGCTCGACGACGCCGTTGCGGGCGTCGACGAGGACCACGGCCAGCTCGGCGGTGGAAGCGCCGGTCACCATGTTCCGGGTGTACTGCACGTGCCCCGGGGTGTCGGCCAGGATGAACCGGCGGCGGGCGGTGGCGAAGTAGCGGTACGCCACGTCGATGGTGATGCCCTGCTCGCGCTCGGCCCGCAGGCCGTCGGTCAGCAGCGCCAGGTCCGGCGCCTCCTGGCCGCGCGAGCGCGAGGCGTGCTCCACGGCCTCCAGCTGGTCGGTCAGCACCGACTTGGAGTCGTGAAGGAGCCGGCCCACCAGCGTGGACTTGCCGTCGTCGACGGAACCGGCGGTCGCGAAGCGCAGCAGGGTGGTGGCGGCCTGCTCGGCGGCCGGGGGCTGTTCGGTGGACGTGGTCATGGCTAGAAGTACCCCTCGCGCTTGCGGTCTTCCATCGCGGCCTCGGACAGCTTGTCGTCCGCCCGGGTGGCGCCCCGTTCGGTCAGCCGGGACGCGGCGATCTCGGCGATCACGGCGTCGAGCGTGGCGGCGTCGGAGTCGACGGCGCCGGTGCAGGACATGTCGCCGACCGTGCGGTAGCGGATCAGCCGCTTCTCCGGCGTCTCGGACTCCTTCGGGCCGCCCCAGTCGCCGGCCGTCAGCCACATGCCGTGACGGAGGAACACCTCGCGCTCGTGGGCGAAGTAGATCTCCGGAAGCTCGATCCGCTCGCGCTGGATGTACTGCCAGACGTCCAGTTCGGTCCAGTTGGACAGCGGGAAGACGCGGACGTGCTCGCCGGGCGCGTGGCGCCCGTTGTAGAGCTGCCACAGCTCGGGCCGCTGGCGGCGCGGGTCCCACTGCGAGAACTCGTCGCGGAGGCTGAACACCCGTTCCTTGGCGCGGGCCTTCTCCTCGTCGCGCCGCCCGCCGCCGAACACGGCGTCGAAACGGTGCTCCCGGATCGCGTCCGTCAGCGGCACTGTCTGCAGCGGGTTGCGGGTGCCGTCCGGGCGCTCGCGCAGGGTGCCCGCGTCGATGTAGTCCTGTACGGAGGCCACATGGAGGCGCAGCCCGTGTGCCGCCACCACACGATCCCGGTACTCCAGGACTTCCGGGAAGTTGTGTCCGGTGTCCACGTGCAGCAGCGTGAACGGCACCGGAGCGGGCGCGAACGCCTTCAGTGCCAGATGCAGCATGACGATGGAGTCCTTGCCGCCGGAGAACAGGATCACCGGCCGCTCGAACTCCCCCGCCACCTCACGGAAGATGTGCACCGCCTCCGACTCCAGCGAGTCGAGGTGCGACAGCGCGAACGGGCTGCCGGTGGTGTCGTGTGTGTGGGCGACGGTCGTCATGACAGCCCCTTCCCGGTGAGCAGCGCATGCACCGCGGCCGCCGAGTCCTCGACGGTCTGGTGCTGGGACTCGATCCGCAGGTCGGGGCTCTTCGGCTCCTCGTACGGGTCGTCGACCCCGGTCAGCCCGCTGATCTCGCCCGCCGCCTGCTTGGCGTACAGACCCTTCACGTCGCGCTCCGAGCAGACCTCGACCGGAGTGGCCACGTGGACCTCGACGTACGGCGTGCCGGCGGCCTCGTGGCGCGCGCGGACCGCCTCGCGGCTGTCGGCGTACGGGGCGATGACGGGCACCAGCACCGTCACCCCGTGCGAGGCGAGCAACTCCGCCACGAACCCGACGCGCTGGACGTTGGTGTTCCGGTCCGCGCGGGAGAACCCGAGGCCCGCCGAGAGGAACTCGCGGATCTCGTCCCCGTCGAGGACCTCGACCCGCCGGCCCTCCGCGCGGAGCCGCCCGGCCAGTTCGTAGGCGATGGTGGTCTTGCCGGCGCTGGGCAGGCCGGTCAGCCAGATGGTGGTGCCCGTCGTCACGTCTGTCTCCTGAACTTCCCGGGCTTCGGACCGGACGTCGAGGTCTTCCTGGATCGCCGTCATGCGTGCAGCCCGCATTCGGTCTTGGCGAGCCCCGCCCACCGGCCGGCCCGCGCGTCCTCGCCCGCCGCCACCCGGCGGGTGCAGGGCGCGCAGCCGACGGAGGCGTAACCGTCCATCAGCAGCGGGTTGGTGAGTACGCCGTGCCCGGCGACGTAGGCGTCCACGTCGTCCTGCGTCCAGCGCGCGATGGGGGCGATCTTCACCTTCCGCCGTTTCTCGTCCCAGCCGACGACCGGCGTGCCGGCCCGGGTCGGGGACTCGTCGCGGCGCAGCCCGGTGGCCCAGGCGTCGTACCCGGCCAGGCCCTCCGTGAGCGGCCGGACCTTGCGCAGCGCGCAGCACAGGTCGGGGTTGCGGTCGTGCAGCCTCGGCCCGTACGCCGCGTCCTGCTCCGCCACCGACTGGCGCGGGGTCAGCGTGACGACGTTGACGTCCATGACGGCGGCGACCGCGTCGCGGGTGCCGATGGTCTCCGGGAAGTGGTAGCCCGTGTCGAGGAAGACGACGTCCACGCCGGGCCTCGCCCGCGAGGCGAGGTGGGCGACGACGGCGTCCTCCATGGAGGAGGTGACGCAGAACCGGGCACCGAAGGTGTCCGCCGCCCACTGGACGATCTCCAGCGCGGAGGCGTCCTCCAGGTCGCGGCCGGCCTGCTCGGCGAGCGCCCGCAGTTCGGTGTCCCGCTCGGTCTCCGCCGCCGACAGGGGGTGAAGGTCCGTCATATCCCCTCCTCTCGTGGCGCGTTGTCGTTCTTCGGTGTGTGCGTGGCGGGGGCCAGCAGGCCCAGGAACTTCAGCTGGAAGGCTCGGCTGCACGCCGCGCACTCCCAGGCGCCGTGGCCCTGCTCGCCCGGCCGCAGGTCCTCGTCGCCGCAGTAGGGGCAGTGGAAGGGGGCGGCTCGTCCGCTCACGGTGCCTCCTTGGCCGGTGCTCCGCCCGTCCGGCGCGCGGCCGCGGCGGTCATGACGGTCGTGGCGGTGATGGCGGTGATGGCGGCCGTGGCCGCGTGCGGGCCGGTGGCCGTTCGTGCCTCGTTCATGAGAGGGCCTCCTCGGAGGCGCGCGACGCCCAGACCGCGAACCGCTCGCCGTCCTCGCGCTCCGCCTGGAAGCGCTTCAGCAACCGCTCGATGTAGTCGGGCAGTTCGGCCGAGGTGACCTTGAGGCCGCGGACCTTGCGACCGAAGCCCGCCTCCAGGCCGAGCGCGCCGCCCAGGTGGACCTGGTAGCCCTCGACCCGGTTGCCGTCGTCGTCCAGGACGAGCTGGCCCTTGAGGCCGATGTCGGCGACCTGGATACGGGCGCAGGCGTTCGGGCAGCCGTTGACGTTGATGGTGAGCGGCTCGTCGAACTCCGGGAGACGGCGCTCCAGTTCGTCGATCAGGGCCGAGCCGCGGCCCTTGGTCTCGACGATCGCCAGCTTGCAGAACTCGATGCCCGTGCAGGCCATCGTGCCGCGCCGGAACGGCGACGGGGTGACCCGCAGGTCCAGCGACTCCAGGGCGGAGACGAGCGAATCGACACGCTCCTCCGTGACGTCCAGGACGATCATCTTCTGCTCGGCGGTGGTACGCACCCGGCCGGAGCCGTGCGCCTCCGCGAGCTCGGCGATCTTCGTCAGGGTGGCGCCGTCGACGCGGCCCACGCGCGGGGCGAAGCCCACGTAGAAGCGGCCGTCCCGCTGGGCGTGGACGCCCACGTGGTCGCGCCACACGCCGGCGGGCTGCTCGGGGGCGGGCCCGTCGGTCAGTTCGCGCTTCAGGTACTCGGTCTCCAGGACCCGGCGGAACTTCTCCGGTCCCCAGTCGGCGACCAGGAACTTCAGCCGGGCCCGGTTGCGCAGCCGGCGGTAGCCGTAGTCGCGGAAGACGGAGAGGACGCCCTCATGGACGTCGGCCACCTCCTCCAGCGGGACCCAGGTGCCCAGCCGGACGCCCAGCTTGGGGTTGGTGGACAGGCCGCCGCCGACCCACACGTCGAAGCCCGGTCCGTGCTCGGGGTGGTGCACCCCGACGAACGCCACGTCGTTGATCTCGTGCGCCACGTCGAGGAGCGGGGAGCCGGAGACCGCCGTCTTGAACTTGCGGGGCAGGTTGGAGAACTCCTTGTTGCCGACGATCCGGCGCTGGATCTCCTCGACGGCCGGGGTGCCGTCGACGATCTCGTCGGCGGCGATCCCGGCGACCGGCGAGCCGAGGATGGTGCGCGGGGTGTCGCCGCACGCCTCGGTGGTCGACAGGCCGACCGCCTCCAGGCGGCGCCAGATCTCCGGGACGTCCTCGATGCGGATCCAGTGGAACTGGACGTTCTGCCGGTCGGTGAGGTCGGCGGTGCCGCGCGCGAACTCCTCGGAGACCTCGCCGATGACCCGCAGTTGCGCGGTGGTCAGCCGGCCGCCGTCGATCCGGACCCGCAGCATGAAGTACTCGGCGTCCAGCTCCTCCGGCGCGAGGACCCCGGTCTTGGTGCCGTCCAGCCCCTCCCGGCGCTGGGTGTACAGGCCCCACCAACGCATGCGTCCCCGCAGGTCGTTGGGGTCGATCGAGTCGAAGCCGCGCTGGGCGTAGACCGTCTCAATACGTGTCCGCACATTGAGACCGTCGTCGTCTTTCTTGAACTGCTCATTGCCGTTGAGGGGGGTGCGGTGTCCCGCGGCCCACTGACCCTCGCCACGGTGGCGCCCGGCCTTGCGGCGGGTCGCGGCGGCGGGTGTGGGCGATTCCGGGCTGGCGGCCATGGCGAGGGGTCCTTCGGGACGGCGAGAGGGCGGCTCTGACCTGCACATTCGCGCGCAGGGCAGGGGAGGGCGCGGCGATGCGCAGGGAAAACGGCAGGGCGGGAGACGTCAGCGGACGTCGGAAGAGGTGCGGAGGTGCTGGATCTCTCAGCGCACCGAACAGATGGCGCTGGACACGCGGCCGAGGTCGACGTGCCGCCGACTCACCAAGGCAATTCCAGTTCCAGGCATGACGAGAGCGTGTCACGGGACTTTGGACCCAGTCCACCAACGTCCGGGATGCGGACGATGTGGTCTCGCAAATCGAGACAGTGTGACCTGGGTCACGAAAAAAGGGGCCCGGTTCGGGCCCCTTCTCGGGTGTACGGCGGTGCGGTGGAACGTGGCGCGGCGCGGCGGCTCAGGCGTACGCGCCCGGCCACGGCCCCGGGGTCTCGGTGAGCTCCGTCCGCTCGGTCTTCGTCTCGAACAGGCGGAAGCCGCGGCGCTCGTAGTTGGCCATCGCGTGCTCCCCGTCGAGCGAGCAGGTGTGCAGCCAGACCCGCGAGGTCGGCTTGCGGTCCGGCCAGCGTTCCGCCAGGTCCCAGGCCCGCGCCACGCCGTACGACAGCAGGTGGCCGCCGATCCCGCGCCCCCGGAAGGCGGGTATGAGGCCGAAGTAGACGATCTCCACCACCCCGTCGTCCTGGGCGTCCAGCTCCACGTACCCGGCCGGCGTCCCGTTCTCGTACGCCACCCAGGTCTCGGTGCCGGGCTTCTCCATGAGGGCCTGCCACTGCGGGTGGGTCAGGGACAGCCGGTCGCCCCAGTGGATGTCGCCGCCGACCGCGGTGTAGAGGAAGCGGCTGAACTCCGCCGACGGGAACCCGGCGCGCGTGATCCGCAGGTCCCCGTCCTCGGGGGCGGGGGACGGGCGGAGATCGGCCGGCGAGGTCTGTTCCAGCGACCAGGTGGTGAGAGTGATGCTCATGAGTCCATCGCATCATGCGGAGCGCCGGATTCCCAGGGCGGACGGAAGGCGATTCCGGTGACGGTTGTCCGGAATATGGACAGCCGCCCAATCCGTGGACGCCTGATCACCCGTCGTCCGCGCCCCGTCGCCCGCTGTACGTCTCCGGCCCCCGGTATGTCGCCCCGGCCTCCACGCCTCCGGGTACCGTCTCGACCGCTCAGCCGGACCGGCCGCCGCGCGCCGCCCGTACCGCCGGCGCCGTCGACCGCGGCAGCAGATCCCCCGGGTGGTCGGGACCGCGCAGCTCGACCTCCACCTCCTCGCTGAAGCGGTACGGGCGATGGGCGAGGACCCCCGCCAGGGTGCGCCGGATCCGCGACATCTCCGCCCGCACCGTCACCGTCCGGGTCGGATCGCCGAACACGTCCCGCGCCAGCTCCGCCGCCGTCCGCCCCTCCGGGTGCCGCGCGAGCACGTACAGCAGCTCGGCGTGGCGCGGGCTCAGCTCCTGCGACCAGGACCCGGCCGCGCCCGACACCGCGACCGTCCAGCGGCGCGGCCGGCTCACGTCGAGCACCACCCGGCTCGCCGCCTCCGGCGCCGGGCCGGCCGGCGGGACCGGCTCCTCGACCCGTAGCAGCCAGCCGCCCGGCAGCGGCTCCACCGCGCACATCCCGAGCGCCGGCAGCCAGACCCGCCCCGGCCGCAGGGACTTGGGCAGGACGAACCGGTCCACCGGCGCGAGCCCGGTCACCGCCGCCGTCCAGCCGTGCCCGTCCACCACCACCGCCCGGCCGCCCACCCGGCACAGGATCGGCGCGGCCACCGACCGCAGCCGCTCGATCGACCGCAGATGCCGCTGCCGCATCTCCGCCTCCGCCAGCTGCGCCACCGAGCCGACAAGGGCCAGCGTCGCCGGATGGAAGCCGGACGCGGGGCCGCTCACGTCCACGATCCCGAGCAGCCGCTGATCGCGCGGGTCGTACACGGGGGCCGCGGCGCAGGTCCAGTTGTGCAGCGACTGGACGTAGTGCTCCGCCGAGTGGACCTGGACGGCCCGGCCCATCGCGAGCGCCGTGCCCACCGCGTTGGTCCCGGTGGAGTGCTCGCTCCAGGCCGCGCCCTCCTCCAGACAGATCCCGTTCGCCCGGCGCATCACCCCGGTGTGCCCCTGCCGCCACAGGATCCGGCCCTGCTCGTCCGTCACCACCATGATCTGCATCGAGGCGTCGGCGATCCCGGCCAGCCCGGCCGTCAGCGTCCGCATCACCTCGCCGAGCACCGTCGCCCGGCGCCGCTCCTCCAGCTCGTCGCGGCGCAGCAGCACACTGCTGGTGGCCTGGTCGGGCTGGATGCCGAGCCGGGTCATCCGCTGCCAGGAGGCGTCGATCACCGGGCGCGGCGCCACCGGCGGGCGCCGGCCGGCCAGCGTCTCCTCGCGTACCCGGTGCAGCAGCCGGGTCGCCTGCGCGGCGTCCATCGTGGCCAGCCGCTTCAGATCGAGCTGACTGTGGTTCATCGGCCCCTCCCGGCCACCCGCGGTGCGCTCTCGTTGCCGCATCGGTCGTGCACGGCTCTCCGGTGAGCGGGCCGGCGCCGGTGCTCCCGGATCCCGCCGCACGCGGGCGGACATGCGCGCGCGCAGGCGCCCATCGTGCCGCTCCGCGGCGCCGGGCGCCGGATGCTCGCGCCCATCCTGCAACCCTCTGCAACCCTGGTGACCCCCGCCCCCGGTGGGTGAGGGTGGAACCGAAGCGGGGGGTGGTGCCGTGTCGGCGCAGCACCACCCTCGGCTTTCCGCGCGTGTCGGCCCCGCCCGGGGTTCACCGCCGGCACGCGCGGCTCCCTCCGTCCGCACTCGCGTGACGGGCCTGACGAACACCTGTTCAGGCGCCTGTGCGTCAGCGCGCGCGACCCGTTCACACCCCGCCCCGCCGCCGCGCCCGAACGAGCGCCGCCGGAGGCACGCCGGGTGCCAGGCGCCCCTCACCGCACCAGGCGCCCTCTCGCTCCACCGGGCACCCCCTCGCCGCGCCGAGCGCCCCCTCACGCCACCGGACGCGCCCGTTCCACCACCGTGCCCAGCGCCACCGTGTGCGGCAGCGTCCCGAACGTCAGGCCCCAGTCCCCGCCCAGCCGCGACGCGCAGAACGCGTCCGCCACCTCCGCCGGCGCCCACCGCACCAGCAGCGCCCCCTGCAGCACCCGCGCCATCCGTTCCACCAGCCGCCGGGCCCGGGCCTCCATCCCCTCCAGGTCCGCCAGCTCGGCCAGCGTGTCCCGGATCGCCCGGTCCAGCCGGTGATCCGCCCCGCGCGCCCGGCCCACCTCGGTCAGGAACGCGTTCAGCGCGGCCGGTTCCCGGTGCAGCACCCGCAGCACGTCCAGGGCCTGGATGTTCCCCGCGCCCTCCCAGATCGAGTTCAGCGGCGACTCGCGCAGCAGCCGCGGCAGCCCCGACTCCTCCACGTACCCGTTCCCGCCCAGGCACTCCAGCGCCTCCGCCACCACCGGCGTGCACCGCTTCGTCACCCAGTACTTCGCCACCGGCACGGCGATCCGCAGCAGCTGCCGCTCGTGCTCCGCGTCCGCCCCGTTCCCCGGCGAGCCCGCTCCCGGTACGGCCTCCGGACCGGCCTCCGCCACGTCGTACGCCGCCGCGAGCCGCATCCCGAGCACCGTCGCCGCCTCCGACTCCAGCGCCAGATCGGCCAGCACGTTGCGCATCAGCGGCTGGTCGACGAGCAGCCGTCCGAAGGCGCTGCGGTACGTGGCGTGGTGCACGGCCTGCGCGACCGCCTGCCGCATCAGCGCCGCCGAGCCGAGCGCGCAGTCCAGCCGGGTCGCCGCCACCATCCCCATGATCGTGTGCAGCCCCTGCCCCTCGTCGCCGATCCGGCGCGCCCAGGTCGTCCCGTCGAACTCCACCTCCGCCGAGGCGTTCGAGCGGTTGCCCAGCTTGTCCTTCAGCCGCTGGAGCGCGAACGCGTTGCGCGTCCCGTCCGGCAGCACCCGCGGCACGAGGAAGCACGACAGGCCCTCCGGAGCCTGCGCCAGCACCAGGAACCCGTCCGACATGGGCGCCGAACAGAACCACTTGTGCCCCGTCAGGGCGTACGCCCCGGCCTCCGCCAGCGGCTCGGCGCGCGTGGTGTTCGCCCGGACGTCGCTGCCGCCCTGCTTCTCCGTCATGCCCATCCCGAGCAGCACGCCGGCCTTCTCCAGCGGCGGCCGCGGGGCCCGCTCGTACACGCGCGAGGCGAGCAGCGGCTCCCATTCCGCCGCGAGAGCGGGCTCGGTCCGCAGCGCCGGCACCGACGCGTGCGTCATGGACAGCGGACAGCCGTGCCCGGCCTCCGTCTGCGACACCAGCAGGAAGCCCGCCGCCCGCCGCACATGGCCGCCGGGCCGGTCCCAGGCCCCGGCGGCCAGCCCCGCCGCGACCGACCGGCCGAGCAGCCGGTGCCAGGCCGGATGGAAGTCGACCTCGTCGATCCGGTTGCCGTACCGGTCGTGGGTGCGCAGCCGCGGCGGGTACGTGTGCGCGAGCGTCGCCCACTCCTGGACCTGCGCCGAGCCGGCCGAGTGCCCCAGCGCCGACAGCTCGGCGCGGACCTCCCCGCACGCCTCCGGCGGAAGATGTCGTTCCACGGCCTCCGCGAGCGCCCGGTCGGTCGCGAACAGGTCGTACCCGACCAGCGGCGGAGCCTGATTGGTCACGGTGTGGGTCCTCGCAGCCATGCCGATACGGTAAGGAGGTGCAGGCAGCAAACGAAACACCCGAGCGGGGCGCGGGAGCCGATGAGGCCGAACGGCGTCCTTGGAGCAGACTCCACCGGGCCCGTGTCCTCTACCGCAACGTCTCGAAGCGGCAGATGGCCTGGCTGCTCCTGAAGGACACGGTCAATTCGTGCATGGAGTACCGCATCCTCGGCCTCGCCGCCGAGGCCGCCTTCTTCACCCTGCTGTCCCTGCCACCGCTGCTGCTCGGTCTGATCGCCCTCCTCGGCTACGCCGACGAATGGACGAACACCAACACGGTCGCCAGCATCGAGGAGAACATCCTCCACGCCGCCCGCACCGTACTGTCCGAGCGGGGCGTGAACCAGGTCGCGCGCCCCCTCATCGAGGACGTCACCCAGGCCAAACGGCCCGAACTCGTCTCCCTCGGCTTCGCCATCGCCCTGTGGTCCGGCTCCCGCGCCGTCAATGTCTTCATCGACACGATCACGGTCATGTACGGGCTCGACGGGCACCGCGGCATCGTCAAGACGCGCCTGCTGTCCTTCCTGCTCTATCTCGTCGCGCTGGTCATCGGCGCGGTCGTGCTGCCGCTCGCGGTCGTCGGCCCGGACCGGGTGGTGGCCCTCGTGCCCTGGAGCACGGAGGTCGTCTCCGTCCTCTACTGGCCGGCCGTCATACTCCTGTCGATCGTCTTCCTGACGACGCTCTACCACGTGTCGGTGCCGGTGCGTTCGCCGTGGATCGAGGACATCCCCGGCGCCCTCGTCGCCCTCGCCATGTGGGTGCTCGGCAGCTTCCTGCTGCGGATCTACCTCACCAGCCAGGTCGAGGGCCCCACCATCTACGGCTCCCTCGCGGCCCCCATCGCCGTGCTGCTGTGGATCGGCGTGTCCGCGTTCGCCGTCCTCGTCGGCGCCGCCGTCAACGCCGCCATCGACCGGGTCTGGCCCTCCGTCGCCACCGCCGCCGCCCGCGAGGCCAACGACCGGATGCGCGCCGCGCAGGCCGCGGACCTGGTCGCCCGGCTGCGCGCGGAGGCGGACGACGTGGACGAGGACGACCCCGACATGCCGTCGGAGTTCCCCGAGCGGTGGTCGAGGTTCCTGCCGCCGGACGACGTGCGGTCGCGGCTGCACGCGGGGCGCGAGAAGGACTGACGACCGCACGGGGCCCGACGGCAGGGCCGGCACAAGGGCCTGACGGCGGGACGGGCGGAGAGACGGACGGCGGGAGGCCGGGCGGATGTACGAGGAGCGCGCCGCGCGGCTCGACGGCGCGGTGGTCTGGACCCGTACCCTCGGCCCAACCGCCGGCCCCTCGGCGCGACCGGTCCTGCCCGACGGATGCATGGACCTGATCTGGGCCGACGGACGGCTGCTCGTCGCCGGGCCCGATACGCGCGCGTACGTGCCCGAGATCCCCGCCGTCGTGTACGCGGGCGTGCGCTTCGCACCCGGGGAGGCGCCCGGCGTCCTCGGCGCCGAGGCGAGCGAACTGCGCGACCGGCACGTGGACCTGGCCGATCTGTGGGGCGCCCGGACGGCCCGCCGGCTCGCCGACGAGGTCACCGGCGCCGCCGACCGCGCCGCCGCCCTGGAACGGCTGGTCCTGCGCCGGGCCGCCGGGGCGCCGCCGCCGGACCCGCTGCTTCGGGCCGTGGTCGCCCGGCTCCGGGCGGGCGGGACGGTCGGGGCCGCCGCCGCCGAGACCGGGCTCGGCGTACGGCGGCTGCACCGCCGCTCGCTCGCCGCGTTCGGCTACGGCCCGAAGACCCTGGCCCGGATCCTGCGGCTCCAGCGGGCGCTCGCCCTGGTGACGGCGGGCGTCCCGTACGCGGCGGCGGCGCACCGCGCGGGCTGCACGGACCAGGCCCATCTGGCCCGCGAGATGCGGGCCCTGACGGGGATGACCCTGACGGCCTACGCCGCCGGCTCCCGGTCCGCGTAGAGCGACACCGCCGCGCCGTCCGGGTCGAGCATCACCGCGTACCGCTGGCCCCACACCGCGTCCCAGGGCTTCAGCCGCGCGCGGTGGCCGGCCGCCGTCAGCGACTCGTGGACCGCGTCCACCTGTCCCGGGTCCGCGCACCGGAAGGCGAGCGCCACCCGGTCGCCGCCGGCCGGCCGGGTCCAGTCGGGGTCGTAGGAACGGACCGTCTCCTCGGTGTCCCACAGCATCCGTGTGCCGCCCGGCAGGGTGACCTCCACGTGCGGGGCGGACTCGGCGCCGGGCGGGACGTCCAGGCCGAGCAGCCGGTAGAAGGCGAGAGAGGCGGCCATGTCGGCGGTGACGAGGCCGATGACGTCGAGGCGCGGAGCGGGTCGGTTCGTGTTCGTGTCCATGACCGCACGTTAGGAGCCCGGGAGTCCCGTCGTCTTGTACGGATCGGACACCCGGCCCGGTCGTACCGGAACGGCCGTACCCAGCGGAAACGACGAACACACGCCCGCGGACGATTCTTTAATCGTGTGTTCACGAAGGTTCATCTTCGGGCTGTCAAGAGTGCCCGCGTCGCCAGTGGAACCGTGTGTTTCGGCCGCCCTGTTCCTGGGATCCTGTGGGTGAAGAGGGGTTCTTTGCCTTCCATGCAGAAGCGCAGTGATCAAGTCAAGCCTGGATCACCCAATGAGGCTGCAATTAGGGTTCGACCACCGGGGATTCGAGCGGGGGCCCTCAGTCGTGGCTGATTCGTCAGCGAGGACCACGCCTTCCATGACGCGGGTTGCGACAGCCGACAGCGACTACGAGAGCGGCGAGGCCATGCAGCAATCAGATTTCGAGCAGCGCCTGATCTCCGCGATCCAACCCATCAGGGGCTTCTTTCTCGCACAGTGCGTCGAGTTCGCGATGACCAGCGGTCTGCTGGACCGGCTGAGCGAGTCCGCCGAGGCCGGTGTCGACCAGCCGGCCAAGGATCTGGACCTTCACCCCGAGCGGCTCACCGGCCTGCTGCGCTACCTGGAGGGTGAGGGCATCGTCACCGACTCCGAGGGCACGCCGGCCATCACGGCGAAGGGCCGGGAGTACCTCGCCTTCCGCCCGTGGTACGAGCTGCTCATCGGCGGCTACGGCGCCACCCTGCGGGAGCTGCCCGAGGTGATGGCCGACCGCGGGCGCTTCGCCTCGCGCAACGGCACGATGGCCGGACTCGGCAGCTGCGGTATGAGCCGCCACGACGCCGTTCCCCTGGTCAAGCGGATGATCGCCTGCCTGCCCGAGGCGCCCAGCGCCCTGGTGGACCTGGGCTGCGGTGACGGAACGTTCCTGTTGGACCTGTGCGAGGGCGGCAGCCCCGGCATCGGCGTGGACCCCACGCCCGGCAGCATCGAGATCGCGCGCCGCGCTGCGGCCGAGCGCGGTATGTCCGAGCAGGTCGGCTTCGTGAACGCGACGGCCGAGGACTACATGGCGCGGGTGGAGGCCGAGGAGGCGGGCACCCCCTGCTCCGTCACCGCCTTCTCGCTGCAGGAGGTCCTGGAGCAGCAGGGCAGTGACGCCACCGTCGAGGTGGTGCGCACCGCCCTGAACCACACGCCCGGCGCGCACCTGGCGATCGTCGAGGTCGACCACCGCACGCTCGACCCGGCTGTCACCCGGCACGGACTGGGCAACGCCTATTACGACCCGTACTACTTCCTGCGCCAGACCACCGAACAGCGTCTGGAGACGCGGGCTTTCTGGGAGCAGCTCATCGAGGAAGCCGGCGGGCACATCGTCGAAAGCGTGACGACCACGCCCGAGGTCGACTCGACCGGCCTTGAACTGGAATTCCTGGTCTGCGGTCAGTAAGTAGTACCGGAGAGGAAAAGGCAAAACCAATGCCATCTGGGTTGTGGCGACACCGGGATTTCCGGAATCTCTGGCTCGGGCAGACATCATCCATGTTCGCGGCGAATACGGTGGCGGTTCTCTTCCCGTTGCTCGCCTCTGTTTCCCTCGACGCCTCGCTCTTCGAGATGGGTCTGCTCTCGGCGGCGGGATACGTCCCGTATCTCGGAGTCAGTCTCTTCGCGGGAGCGTGGCTCGCCAGGAAACCGAAGCGCGCCATCATCGTCTTCTGCGACATGGCTCGCGCACTGCTGCTGCTCGCCATTCCGTTGGCATGGTGGCTCGACCTCCTGAGCGTGCCCACGCTGCTCGTCGTGGCCCTGCTCGTCGGATGCTTCAGCGTGGTGGCGGATGTGGGCAGCGCGTCGATCCTGCCCGCACTCGTCGAGCGTGACGATCTGATCGACGGCAACAGCAAGCTGGAGCTGAGCGCGTCCTCCGCCGGCATCGCGGGCAGCGCGCTCGGCGGCGGCATCTTCCAGCTGCTGGCCGGGCCGGTCTCGATGATGATCAACAC
This sequence comes from Streptomyces laurentii, assembly GCF_040635425.1. NCBI lineage: Bacteria > Bacillati > Actinomycetota > Actinomycetes > Kitasatosporales > Streptomycetaceae > Streptomyces > Streptomyces laurentii. Next base: position 24,157 of record NZ_JBEYHT010000081.1, read on the forward strand.
GGTGCTCTTCGCGCTCTCGGCGTTCTTCACGGCGCTGATCCGCGGTGAGCGGAAGACCGCCGGGGAGGGCGGCGAGGGCGAGGAGCCCGAGGAGCCGAGCCAGACCATCTGGCGCGACATGGCCGACGGCGTCGCGTTCGTCACCGGCCACGCCACGGTGCGGACCCTGGTCCTCACCACGCTCGTGATCGACTTCTTCACGGCGATCGCGGAGCCCGTCGCGCTGGTCTTCGTCACCCGCACGCTCGACATCCCGCCGTTCAGCGTGGGTCTCATCCTGGCCGCGTCGGGCGCCGGCGCGCTCGCCGGCGCCATCCTCGGCGGCCTGCTGGGCACCGCGGTCGGCACGCTGCCCGCCGCTGATCCTGGCCTCGCTGGGCACGCTCATCGCGCCCCTGATCCTCGCCTGCGGGACCTCGCCGCGGAGCACGGGCACACCGTCGAGGACGCGGAAGAGCTGCTCGCGGACGCGTTCGACGTACGGCGCGCGCTGCCGCGGATGCGGTCCGCCGGGTCCGCCACCCCTGACCAGGTGCGGGCCGCGCTGGCCGGACAGGACCAGGACGGGAGGAGCCTCACCGCCGCGTGGGGGGCGGCGCGCGGAGGTCGTACGGCAGGCGTTGGACGACACGGACCGTGCCCTCGGTCTGGATGCCGATTCGGAATGAACGCATGCGGGGGAACACGGTGGATCAGAGGATGGCACGCGTCCCCGCGCCCGGGGCCTGGCCGGCACCGGGCGCCGGGTCCCCGGGCCCGTGGGCGGTGGGCAGCGGCGCTGCCTCCGGCACCTTCGGCGAACTCCTGCAGGGCGTCCTCCCGGACGAGCGCCACTTTCTCGTGACGCTGCCCATCACCATGGGCTCCACCGCGAAGTTCCGCTACTCGGCCGACGCCACCGGCATCACGCCGGACGCCCCGGGCAAGAGCAAGTCGGCGCGGGTCGCCGCACTCGCCCTCGAAGCCCTGGGGCGGCCCGGCGGCGGCGAGCTGCTGCTCGCCGGCGAGTTACCCGAGGGCAAGGGCCTGGCCAGCTCGTCCGCGGACCTGGTGGCCTCGGTCCGGGCCGTCGCGGACGCCTTCGGGGTGTCCTTCCCGGCCGCCACCATCGAGTCCCTGTTACGCCAGGTGGAGCCCACCGACGGGGTCATGCACGACGAGATCGTCGCCTTCCTGCACCGCGAGGTGCGGCTGCACCGCCGCCTCGGCCACCTGCCCCGCTTCGTGGTCGTCGGCTACGACGAGGGCGGCCGGATCGACACCGTCAGCTACAACCGCAGCCCCGCACCCGTCGACGACCGGACCCGCGCCGAATACGCCGTGCTGCTCGACCGGCTGGCCACCGCCGTCGCCCGGCACGACCTGCGCGCGGTCGGCGCCGTCGCCACCCGCAGCGCCGAACTCCACGCCCGGCTGCGGCCGCGCCCCGCGCTCGCGCCGCTCCGCGCGGCGTGCGCGGAGACCGACGGACTCGGCGTGGTCGTCGCGCACAGCGGCACCGTACTCGGCGTCCTGCTGGCCGGCGACGACCCCGACCTGGACCGGAAGACCTCCTTCTTACAAGCCCGATACGCGCGCCTCGGCGGGCCCAGCGCCATCTACCACTACGCGCCCGGCTCGACCGCACGGCGCGACGCCATCGAGGGGAACGGCGATGTTCTTTGAGGCCGTGCACGACTCCATCGGATCGACGCCGCTGATACGGCTCCGGCTCGACGCCCGGGAGGGCGTCGAAGTGTGCGCCAAACTGGAGACGCACAACCCGTTCGCCATGGACATGCTCCTGGAGGCCCGGCGCTGGGCGGTCCTCCACGATGTGGAGAAGGAAGCCCGTCGTACGGAGGCCGTAGCAAGCCTCGATGCGGCCATGGCACGCCGTGACAAGCTGGAGCACGAATTCTATGTCGAGGGTTCGTTGGCGGAAGACCGGTTCAAGACCCTGTCGGCTGAGCAATCGGCAGGGATCGAATCGCTTGGCCTTGAAGCCGCGGAACTGGCACGAGGGGCCGACCTCTCGGTCTTCTTCGCGGATGGCGAGGCGCTGGCAGACTCGTGGGCCGGCGCATGCTCCTGGGGTGGTCTTGAAGTCGCCCACGATCACCCCCGCTCGCTTTCCTGGGGATCGTACGCCGATCCTTGACCGGTTCGTCCCGCGGTGGGTCGCATGACGACCTAGGTTAGATGGTCTCTGACCTGGTCCTTTGTGGTTGCCCTAATGATCCGCAGTGGCGTGGAACCCTCCAGCGCGACTCCGGCGGCGCCGTAGGCCAGGGACCGGGGCGTCCATCCTTGGACGCGGGACAGATTCTGAGCGCGGTCGGGGGAGGCGAGACGTTACCCTCCCTCCTCGACCGGCTGCTGGATCGCGGGTCGGTGCGCCGTGGCACCGCCGCCGTCGTCCTGTGCCAGCCTGCCCATCAGCGACAGCTCGAATTGATCCGCGCAGGCAAGGCAACGCGGGCTTTGTGCAGACGTCACTTGGAGCCGGTCACGATCCGAGGATCCTGCGCTTCTGTTCCTCGAATTCAGCCTCCGAGAGCACGCCCTGGTCCTTGAGCTCGCCGAGCTGCTTCAGCTGTTCGAGCTTGCTGGTCATGTCGGGGGCCGGCGAAGCCGGAGGCGGCTGGGCGGAGGACGCCGGCTGAGGTGAGGGCGCCTCGGATGCCTGCTGAGCCGCCCACCGTCCCCGCTGACGGCGTGACACACGGTTCGACACGGCGGTCGCCGTGCCGGCAACAGCCGCAGTGCGCGCGACTCCCCGGATGAGACCTGGCATGACTGATTCCCTTCAGCTCAGCAGGATCGGCAGACGCTGTCTGCTGCTCAGTGAGCAGCCTCGGCAGCGTCGAGCGCGTCGAGGACAGCAGACACCGGGATTCGCCCGGAGGCGACCAGCCTGGCATCGGCACGGCGCAGGGCGGTGGCAAAGGGAGCGGCCCACAGGTTCTCGTAGATCATGATGCCGGCGGAACTCCCGGGCTCCAGCGCGGTGGCCGCCTCCTCGATATCGTCCTGGCCCAGGAGGCCGGAGGACGCGCCCTCGAAAACGGCCAGGTCGAGTTCGCCGTCACCGGTCAGGTCGGCGATCTCCATGCCGGTCACGGAACCGTCATCCTCCTTCCTGACGAACATCAGGTCGAGGATCCGGATCAGGCCGCGGTCCACGAGGTCGACCAGGAGGGGGAACCCCTCACCTGTCATTCGGTTACCGGGGAACTCGACGACCAGATAGTCGATCGGGCCCACTTCTTCGAGTTCGTCGCTCACGGCGTCACCTCGGGTGCTCGCTGCCGCCCCCCTGGAGTAACCCCATTGCATACGTCAATTGCATCATCGGACCGCGGCCGTCGCACCTCGGGAGCCGTTCACCCGCCTGGTTCGCTCAGGCCTGTCGACCGCCCCGTCGTCGCCCTGCGAGCGAAGGTCGTCCAATCCCCGGAGCCGCTGCCATGACCGAGAACCACCTGGACGGCCGCGGGTCGCGGCACCGCACTCCGCAGGAGCGGGCCGCGCTGGGGAAGGCGGCACGGTCCGCCGTACCCCGCTCCAGCCACGCCGAGTTCGGTGCGGTCGTATCGCGCGTGTATGCGTGCCTTCGCCGGCATCGGCAACCTGGAAGTCTGGTATGCCCAGTTCGACGCGGCATGGGTGCGGGGCCGGTTCGGGGCGGACCTGTCCGCGCGGGGCCGTGAACGCTGGGCGCATGCCGTGGACAAGGCGCGTTCGCACGACACCGTTCAGGTCTTCGACAAGCTCACCCGTGTCGTCGACGGTGAGCGCCGGATCACACCCGATCCGCCGCTCATCACCCCTCTTGAGGACCTGCTGCCGGACGAAGGGCCCGGCCGGCTGGAGCAGCAGATCAGCCGGCTGATCGAGCGATACGGCAGCACATCAGGGCCTACCCAGCCCTCGGCGTCTGCCCTTCTGGGCTGTCTGCGCCGCTCCCAGTCCGTCGGAGCGGTGAAACAAGGGCGGCTGGGATCCAGCCGCCCTGCGGCTATGGCTTCGTCGAACCGGGCTGGGTATTCGGGATCCGTGAGGTGAAGAACATGGCGAGGAGCGCGGCGAAGGCGAGGATGGCGACTGCGGCGCGCAGACCGTCGATCCTGGCGTCTTCGTTCGCGTCGAGTGCCGCCTGGGTCACCGCCTCGCTGGTGCCCGCTTCGTCGAGCGCGGACGTGAGCTCGGCATCCGACAAGAACGGTACGCCGCTTTGGAGTTCGACGGTCGCCTGGCTCTTGACCTCGGCCGGGATCGCCGGATTCTGTTCCACGCTGGTGAGGAACGAAGTCGTCATCGCGGCGATCATGATCGACCCGGCGAGCGCTGTACCGATAGAGGCGCCCAGGTTGGTGACGGAGTTCTGGACACCGCCGACTTCCGCACTCTGTGCTTCTGGCACAGCGGACACGGTGACCGACCCGAGCTGGGACGCCAGCGCGCCCATGCCGAGCCCGATCAACAGCAGGGGGATGGTGACGATCTCCGCACCGGCGTCCGTGTCGAGCGCGGCCATCAGGACCAGCGCGCCCGCGAACAACGCCAAGACCCCGAGCCGCACCACCCGCCGGGGCGAGACGCCGGGCAGGTAGCGGGGGATCAGGACGGCGGCCGCCAGCAGTGTCACGGAGAGCGGCAGAAGGCGGGCACCGGTCTTGAGCGCGGACAGGCCCAGGGCGACCGACAGATAGAGCGGTACGACGAAGAAGACGCCCATCTGAACGAGGTACTGGAAGAAGAACATCGTCAGTCCGCCGGTGAGCTGCTTGTTCTGCAGCATGGCCGGGTCGACAAGTGGCTCCCTGTGCCGCTCCACCATGCCTGTCTCCCAGTGGAGGAAGAGCCAGATCAGCAGGAGACCGGCCAAAATCAGCCACACGACCAGCGAGACCCCGAGCCATGAGGGCGCGTCGGGCTTCGGCTGGAACCAGCCCCATTCGTCGGAGCGGAGCACGCCGTAGACGAAGAGCCCGAGCCCGAGCGCGGACAGCACGGCGCCCACGAGATCGATGCGAGCGCCTTCGCCGGCCGGCGCGTCGGCGATGCGGCGGGCGAGCACCAGGATGCCGAGCACCACCAGGACCTCTCCGGCGAAGACCCACCGCCAGGAGAAGTACGTCGTCGCCACACCTCCGATGAGCGGCCCGACCGCGATCGCCACGGCCCCCGCGGCCGCGACGAGTCCGTAGGCGGCGGGACGTCGCTCGGTGGCGAAGTTGCCGGCCACGAGCGCCACGATCGCGGGCATGATGAGTGCCGCCCCGATCCCCTCCAGGAACGACCAGCCGATCAGCAGCACGGTCAGGTTCGGTGCGAGCGCCGTGGTGAGGGAGCCGCAGCCGTAGATGACGCAGCCGATCACGAACGCGCGTTTGCGGCCGATCAGCGCCCCCACCTTGCCGCCGGGGATCATGAACATCGCCATCACCAGGGTGTAGGCCGTGATGGCGCCCTGGATACCCGTCACCGTCGTGCCCACGTCTTTGGCCACCGTCGCGATCGAGACGTTCATGACCGAGCTGTCCAGCGCCATCAGGAACTGACCGGCGGCGAGTGTCAGTAGGACGATCCGCGCCTTTGGTGGACTCTCGGAGGTTCTTGTCCTGGGTTCCATGCGCGCATCGTCCCAGCCGCCCCGGAGAGCGGACCGCGCCTCGCCTCGGAGGTCGACTGGTTGGCGGAGCCACTTGGGCGGGAATCCACATGGCGTGTTCTCTGTCAAGTCCAGCGGGTTGGCTCTGAGGTAGGTTCGACCGCTTAACCTCGCCGTTTCACTTGGTGCGGGGCCGATTTCTGTGCGGCAACGCGAAAGTGCCTTCTGAGCTGGGACGATGAACCTTGTCGAGGGGTTCT
>NZ_JBEYHT010000082.1:0-29159 GCF_040635425.1 Streptomyces laurentii
TGCAGGGGGGACCCTGTGGGAGAGTAGGACACCGCCGAACTCCTTTTGGGGAAAGCCCCGCACCTTTATGGTGCGGGGCTTTTCTGCGTTTACGGTACGGGATGGTCTGGTTCGACAGCGCGCCCGGCAATCTCCTGGGCTGGCTCGGTCTGCTGTGGAACGCCTCGTCCGGCGGCCGGGTGTGGGACGCCGTCGGTTATCCGGCGACGCCGAACCCGCCGTTCGACGGCAACACCATGGACGAGGCGGTCCAGGAGCACGATCGGGTCATCGGCTCCTAGGATCCGGTCATGAGCTATGACCTGGTCATCTTCGACAACGACGGTGTGCTCGTCGACAGCGAGCCGATCTCCAACCGGCTCCTCGCCGGCTATCTCACGGAGCTCGGGCATCCCACCACGTACGAGGAATCGCTGCGGGACTACATGGGATCCGCGATGCACCGCATCCACGACCTGGTCGAGGAGCGCACCGGGGAGAAGCTGCCCGCCGACTTCGACGAGATCTTCCACGCGCGCGTGTTCGCCGCCTTCGAGCGGGATCTGGAACCCGTGGCGGGCGTCGGTGACGTACTGGAGCGGCTGACCGAGGCCGGCGTGCGGTACTGCGTGGCGTCGTCCGGCAGCCATGAGCGGATCCGGGTCGGGCACCGGACCACCGGGCTCGCCCGCTGGTTCCCGGACGAGATCGTGTTCAGCGCCGACGACGTCGGCCGCGGGAAGCCCGCCCCGGACCTGTTCCTGCACGCCGCCGCCCGGATGGGCGTCGAGCCGGGGCGGTGCGTGGTCGTCGAGGACAGCCGGCTCGGCGTGCAGGCGGCGAACGCGGCCGGGATGGATGTCCACGCCTTCACCGCGATGACTCCCGAGGAGCGGCTGACCGGCGCGAACGGATACTTCGCCCACATGGTGGACCTGCCCGCGATATTGGGAGTGTGATCCATCTACCGCGCGGTAGCCCCCGGCCCTACTGTGCCGCCATGACAGATGCGCGGTTGCGGCACGGGCGGGGCTCCCTGGCGGTCAGCTTCTTCATTCAGGGCGTCGCCTTCGCGCTCCTGGTGACCCGGATACCGGCGGTCCAGGACCGGTACGGGATATCCGACGGGCTGCTGCCCGCCTTCCTCGCCGCCGTCCCGGTGCTCGCCGGGGTGTCGAGCGTGATCGCCGAGAAACTTGCCGCCCGCGTCGGACCGGCGGCCGTCCTGCGCTGGGTGCAGCCTGTGGTGCTGCTCGCGCTGCTGGCCGTCGGCGCCGGTTCCGGACTGTGGATGGCGGCGCTGACGCTGGGTCTGTTCGGCCTCGTCGTCGGCGCGTTGGACGCGTCCATGAACATGCTGGGGGTGAGCCTCCAGCGGGCGTACGGGCGGAGCATCATGCTCGGCTTCCACGCCGCGTACAGCCTCGGCGGCATCGCCGGTGCCTCGCTCGCCTGGGTCGGGGCGCACTGGCATCTGACACTGTTCACCTCTTATCTGCCGGTCGTCGCCGTGTTGCTGCCTGTCGGTCTCATCGGCAGCCGCTGGTACGTCGACGGCAGGTCGGACCGGCGGGCCGCGACGGACGAGCCGGCGGCACGTCAGGGGCTCGCCTTCCGGCTGCTGTTGCCGCTATGTCTGGTGATGACCTTCGCGTACATCGGGGACTCGACGGTCTCCAACTGGTCGGCGAAGTACCTCCAGGACGTGCTGCACAGCTCCGAGGAGCTGGCGACCGTCCCCTATAACGCGTACATGGTGACGACGCTCCTCGGACGGTCCGTCGGCGACCTCGGGGTGCGGCGGTTCGGGGCGGCCCTGGTGGTGCGGGGCGGGGCCGTGGTCGCGGCGCTCGGGTTCGCGGTGGTGGCCGTCGCGCCGGGCGCGTGGACGGGCATGGCCGGGTTCACGATCCTGGGGCTCGGCCTGAGCGTGATCGTGCCCCAGACGTTCGCCGCCGCCGGCCGGCTGTTCCCCGGGTCGAGCGACGCGGCCGTGGCCCGGCTCAATGTCTTCAACTACGTGGGCTTCCTCGTGGGCTCGCCGCTCGTGGGCGCTCTGGGCGACGCCTGGACGTACCGCGGGGCGATGCTGGTGCCGATGGTGTTGGTGCTGGTGACGGTGGTGTACGCCACGTCGTTCGGTGCGCGTCCGGCCGGATACGGTGGCGGGCATGAGCAGCCGCGCACTGTTGATGTGGGATGAAGCGGTCACGGGATACGACTTCGGGGCCCAGCATCCGATGGACCCGGTGCGGCTCGCGCTGACGATGAGTCTGGTGCGGGCGTACGGGACCGACCGCGCCGTCGACGTCGTGGCGGCCCCGCCCGCCGGTGACTCGACTCTTCGGCTCGTGCACCGCGCCGACTATCTGGCCGCGGTACGGGCCGCGTCCGCGGACCCGGCGTCGGCCGACCCGGCGTACGGGCTCGGGACGACGGACGATCCGGCGTTCGCGGAGATGCACGAGGTGTCCGCGCTGATCGCCGGACAGTCGGTGGGCGCGGCGGAGGCCCTGTGGCGCGGTGACACGGCGCACGCGGTGAACTTCGCGGGCGGGCTGCACCACGCGATGCCGGGGGCGGCGTCCGGGTTCTGCGTCTACAACGACGCGGCCCTCGCGATCGCCCGGCTGCTCGAACTGGGCGCCGAGCGGGTGGCGTACGTCGATGTGGACGCGCACCACGGGGACGGGGTGCAGGCGGCGTTCTGGGAGGACCCGCGGGTCCTGACGATCTCGATGCACGAACACCCGCGGACGCTGTTCCCGCACACCGGCTGGCCGCAGGAGACGGGCGCGGCCGGGCCGGGCGAGGGCAGCGCGGTGAACCTGGCGCTGCCGGCGGGCACCGGGGACACCGGCTGGGTGCGGGCGTTCCACGCGGTCGTACCGGAGCTGCTGGCCCAGTTCCGGCCGCAGGCCCTGGTGACCCAGCACGGCGCGGACACCCACTTCGAGGACCCGCTGGCTCATCTGGCGGTGTCGCTGGACGCCCAGCGGGCGGTGCAGGAGGCCTGCCACGACCTCGCCCACACGTATGTGGAGGGCGGCCGCTGGCTGGCGCTCGGCGGCGGCGGGTACGCGGTGGTGGACGTCGTCCCGCGGTCCTGGGCGCATCTGGTGGCCATCGCGGCGCACGCGCCGGTGGATCCGGCGTCGGTGATCCCGGCGTCGTGGCGGGACGAGGTGTACGCGCGGACGCGGCAGCCCGGGCCCCGGCGGATGACGGACGGGCGCTGGCCGGTCGCCTGGCGGGAGTGGACGGGCGGGTACGACCCGGCGGACCGGCTGGACCAGGCGGTGCTCGCGACGCGCCGGGCGGCGTTCCCGGCGCGCGGGCTGCTCGCCTGAGGCAGGCCGGAGGGCGTCACCCCGCCGTTGCCCTGCCATTCGTTCGAGTTAAGCCGACCGTGCGTTGCCGCGGGGATTCCGGCCCCGCCGGCCGGGGTGTTCGGCAGCATCGTGCGCGTGTGGAGTACCAGGGCGCTGCGGGCGCATCTGCTGGCCGACGGCCTCGCCGGCCCGGTGGCGACCCCGCGGGAGACGAGTCTGCGCAGCTACCGGCTCTTCGCCGCGGGCGATCCGCGGGTGACGCTCGGCCTCGTCCCGGCGGGCCGGTGGGACGAGGGGGCACTGCTGCGGCTGATGGCGCGGCGCTGCGGGGTGTCTTCGGACCCGGCGTACCGCGTGGGGCCGGACCGGATCGACCCGGAACGGACCCTGGACGCCCTCGACGCGTTCGCCGAGCGGCTCGGGGAGGCGGCGGGACGGCGGGCTCCGGTGCTCCTCGGGACCGGTCATCCGCATCGTCTGCTCGGTTTCTACGCCGCGCTGGCAGACGCTTTGTCGGCGGCGGGATGTCTTGTCCTCACCCCGGCGCAGGGGAGATGTGTCGACATAACGACCCGGTTCGGCGTACGCACGCACCTCCTGGACTACGTACAAGGGGTGGCGTTCGTGCGTGCCCGGGACCTGTCGGCGGCAGGGCGTGTGCCCGGGGCGCACAGCCATTCCCCGCTGCCGGTTAGGGCGGCGCTGGAGAGCGCGGCCGACGCGGGCGGGCCGCTGCCGGAGCTGGTGATCGGGGACCACGGCTGGGTCTGCGGGGCAGGTCAGCTGGGTATCGAGAGCATCGGGCCGGCCGACACGGACGATCCGGCGCTGTTCGTCGGGGAGGCCGAGGGGCAGGTGTCCGTGACGGTTCCGCTTGACGACGGGGTGCGGGCGGAGTCGTATCGTCCGCTCACACGCTATGTACTCAATCGAGCGTGTCTGTCACGGTAAACGGCCGATCGCAGCTCCTCTTCCCCACTCGTACCACCCGCCCCTAGTCTGGGCGTGAGCGCGCAGCGACGAAGAGTCACCGGAGGGGAAGCCGGTGGGCGTCGCGTGCGGAAGGTACAGGTGGGTCATGGCTGCAGGAGATCGGCCTCTCAACGAGGTGAAGTTTCTGACCGTGGCGGAGGTCGCTTCGGTGATGCGCGTCTCGAAGATGACCGTGTACCGGTTGGTGCACAGCGGTCATCTGCCGGCGATCCGGGTGGGCAGGTCCTTCCGGGTCCCGGAGCAGGCTGTTCACGAGTACCTGAGAGAGTCCTTCGTGGGGGTCGCGACCGCGTAGCCGTGTTGTTCGGGCGGGTTCGGATTCCGGGCCCGGCGCCAGGCCGGGCCCGGGTTTCACCGGCCGCCCGTTCTTCGACGCTCCTCGGATTACCTGCGGATCGCTCGGGGCGGTAGGCTAGCCCCTCGTAGGTCGTGTGGGCCCAGACGCCCCGCACCGATCCCCGCTGGCGCGGGGATGTTCCGAGAAGTGAGCGAGGGTAGTCGTGGGCTCTGTTATCAAGAAGCGGCGTAAGCGGATGGCCAAGAAGAAGCACCGCAAGCTGCTCAAGCGCACGCGCGTCCAGCGTCGCAACAAGAAGTAAGCGACGCTGCGGCAGCAGCGTATGTGCGTCGGCGTGGCCCCTCACCGTACTCCGGTGGGGGGCCACGCCTTTTGCCGCACGGGTGCGGGGCCGGTGCCGTGAGACGGAGGCGCTACGGTGGCCGTCAGCGCGACAGGAACGCCGCGCACCGCACAGCGAACACCGCGGACCTGTGGAAGACCGACACCGACGGAAGGCGCTCGTCTTGGGCAAGGTCGTGCTCGTCACCGGTGCGGCCCGTCATCTGGGCGCCCGTCTCGTCCGGCGGATCCAGCGGGACCCGGACGTGGAGCGGGTGATCGCCGTGGACGCGGTCGACTCCCCGCATCCGCTGGGCGCGGCCGAGTTCGTGCGCGCCGACATCCGGCGGCCCGCCATCGCCAAGATCCTCGCCCGCCACGACGTGGACACCGTGGTCCACATGGACGTCACCGGCACCGCGCTCGGCTCCGGCGGCCGTACGTCGGTCAAGGAGACCAACGTCATCGGCACCATGCAGCTGCTCGGCGCCTGCCAGAAGTCGCAGCGGATCCGGCGGCTCGTGGTGAAGTCGACGACGAGCGTCTACGGGGCCGCGCCGCGCGACCCGGCCGTCTTCACCGAGACGACGCCGGCGAAGTCGCTGCCGAGCGGGGGCTTCGCCAAGGACGCCGTCGAGGTCGAGGGGTACGTACGGGGCTTCGCCCGGCGCCGCCCGGACGTGGCGGTGTGCGTGCTGCGGTTCGCCAACATCCTCGGGCCGCGGGTGGATTCACCGCTCACCGAGTACCTGGCCCTGCCGGTCCTGCCGACGGTCTTCGGCTACGACCCGCGGCTCCAGTTCGTCCACGAGGACGACGTCGTCGACGTCCTGGAGATCGCCGCGCGCGAGCCGCGCCGGGCGACCCTGAACAGCGGGACCTTCAACATCGCCGGCGACGGCGTGCTGCTGCTGTCCCAGTGCGCGCGGCGGCTCGGCCGGCCGACGGCCCCGGTGCTGCTGCCCGCGGTCACCTGGGTGGGGCAGGCGCTGCGCACCGTCGGCGTGACGGACTTCTCGCCGGAGCAGATCCGGCTGCTCACGCACGGGCGGGTGGTGTCCACCGTCCAGATGCGCGAGACGCTCGGCTTCACGCCCCTGCACACCACGGCGGACGCCTTCGCCGACTTCGCGCGCAGCCAGGGGCCGGGGCTGCTGCCGCCGGAGCGGCTGGCGAGGGCCGTGGACCGGCTCGCCGGGCGGCTGGTGCCCGGCAGCACCTTCCCCGATGTTCCGGCCGGCAGCTGAGGAGCCCGATCGCGATGGCGGACGCCAAGGTCATTCCCTTCGACGACGACCGTTCGCGGGCGCGCCGCCGTCCCGCGCGGACCGACGACGCGGCGTCCGTACGGGCGCTGCCGGCCCAGGCGCAGGCCCCGGCCCAGCCGTCCGGTGACGACCCGGAGACGGGTACGGAGCCGGGGGCGGACCCGGGGGAGCGGGGCGGCTGGGAGCGGAAGCTCGCGAGCGGGCTCGCGTTCCTGCGGCGGCGGGTCACCGGCGACTACGAGGTCGACGAGTTCGGCTACGACGAGGACCTCACCGACCAGGTCCTGATGTCGCTGCTGCGCCCGGTGTACGAGAAGTACTTCCGGGTGGAGGTGAAGGGTGTCGAGAACATCCCGGCGAAGGGCGGCGCCCTGGTGGTCGCCAACCACTCCGGGACGCTGCCGCTGGACGGTCTGATGATGCAGGTCGCCGTGCACGACCATCATCCGGCGGACCGTCATCTGCGGCTGCTGGCCGCCGATCTGGTGTTCATGATGCCGGTGGTCAACGAGCTGGCCCGGAAGGCCGGGCACACGCTGGCGTGCGGGGAGGACGCCGAACGGCTGCTGCGCGCGGGCGAGATCGTCGGCGTGATGCCGGAGGGCTTCAAGGGCATCGGGAAGCCGTTCGCCGAACGGTACAAGCTGCAGCGGTTCGGGCGGGGCGGGTTCGTGTCGACGGCGCTGCGGGCCGGGGTGCCGATCGTGCCGTGCTCGGTGGTGGGCGCGGAGGAGATCTACCCGATGCTCGGCAACGCGCGGACGCTGGCGCGGCTGCTCGGGCTTCCGTACTTCCCGCTGACCCCGACCTTCCCCTGGCTGGGGCCGATGGGTGCGCTGCCGCTGCCGACGAAGTGGACGATCGAGTTCGGCGAGCCGATCCACACGGACGGCTATCCGCTGGAGGCGGCGGAGGACCCGATGCTGATGTTCAACCTGACCGACCAGGTGCGCGAGCAGATCCAGCACACGCTGTACAAGCTTCTGGTGCAGCGCCGTTCGGTGTTCTTCTGACGGCGGTTCATCAAGGCCGTGTACGTGTGAGGGTGCGTCCCCCGGGTGGGGCGCACCCTCACACGGTCGGTGGGGCGGGTCGGGCCGTTCGTACTCCTCAGTCGGCTCAGTCGGCGTTGCCGCTGTCGATGCCGAGGCCCGGCAGCAGCCCCGGAAGGAGCGGCGGGAGGGTCACGTCGGGGGCGGCCGGCGTGGACTCCTTGCCGGACGGGGAGGAGCTCGGCCCCGTCTGCTGCGGCGGGTTGAGCAGGTCGCCCGCACCGCCGAGCAGGCCGCCGTCCTCCGGTGCGCCCGACTTCGTCCCCGTACCGGAACCGGAGGGGGTGGGCTGGGCGCTGTCGCCGCCGCGCGACGGAGTGGCGGACGAGGAGTGCGACCGCTGGGGGGTGGCCGTCGGGGTGGCGCCGGGGGTGTTCGGGCCACTGGAGCCGACGGGGCCGCGCTCGGGCGGGCGGGGCAGCAGCGACCGCAGCGGCTGGACGTCCTGGTCTATGGCGGCGAAGACGTCGTTCACCTCCTTGCTCACGTCGGTGAGCTGGACCGGGAGCCGGTCGCGCAGGCCGTCCCAGGTGGCGCGGTGGGACTGGGCGAAGGAGTTCAGCCGGGCCATGGGCTCGATCTCGCCGTCCCGCTGGTAGGCCTGGCGGAGCAGCCGGTGGCCTTCGGCGGCGTCGTGCGTCATCCCGCCGAGGACCCGGCGGATCTCGCCGACCGACTCGTGGTCGAGGTCGCCGGAGCGGCCGCGCTCCATCAGCCGGCGGGCCTCGTTGAGCCGGGTGGACGCCTGGTCGAGGTAGATCCCGCCCCGGTCGGCGTCGTCGTCCGCCATCCCGCGCTTGATGTCCTCCATCCCGCGCTTGAGCCCGTAGAGCGAGTCACCGGGGAGGGCGTCGGAGCTGGCGGCGGCCACTCCGCTGAGCGCTCCGGCGGCGACGCCGACCGTGAGGCCGCCGGCCGCCAGGCCCTTGGTCCAGCGGGAACGGGGACGCAGTTTGCGGAGCGGGGAGGCACGGTGGACTCCCTTGGCGGAGCCTCGCTGCCCCGGCACCGTAGGGCCCGCGGCGGCGTTTCCCTCCGCGAGCATCGCTTCCATGGCGGCGACGAGCTGGGCTCGCTGCACCACCTTGACCTCGGGGTCCATCTCCGGCCTCGGCAGGGTGCCGAGACCGTTCGCCAGGGCCAACAGCCGTCCCCGCTCGGCCGATTCGGCCGATGCCTCGGACCGCTCGGCCGCCGCGCCCTCGGACGTCCGATCCTCCAGGGCCTGGGCGAAGGCGTTCGCCCGCCGGTGCGTCGAGACGTTCGCGATCACTGGCGGCACCTCCTCTCGTCATGACGGTCGACTTCCCGAGGGGTTCGGAAGGTTGCACACCTTGAGCGCATCCACACGAAAGAGTGAACGGATGTGGGCCTGGCGTGACCGCGGGAAGCCTGCATTTCGCACAACGAGCGGCGCGGCACTTGGGTTACGCGCGAAGGATGATCGGACCAGTGCGTCATCGAGTCGTCACCGACTGTGAGTTGGACGGGAGGGAGGGGTGGTGGGGGGGTGGTGCGGTGAGGTAACGGGGCGGGGGCCGGCGGCGGGGACCGAGGAGGCGCGTGGGGGGTGCCGGACGGTCAGCGGGCGTCTTCCGGGAGGAGGCGGGCCAGGGTGCGGACGGCCCGGTACTGGAGGGTCTTGATCGCGCCCTCGTTCTTGCCCATGACCCGGGCGGTCTCGGCGACCGACAGGCCCTGGAGGAACCGGAGCGTGACGCATTCCTGTTGCTGGGGGTTGAGACGGCGGACGGCGTCGAGGAGGGCTGCGTTGGAGAGGGACTCGAGGACGGAGTCCTCGGGGCTTCGCTCGACCTCGTTGGCGTCGAGCATCTCGCCGGTGGTGACCTCGAGGCGGAAGCGGCTGGACTTGAAGTGGTCGGCGACGAGGTTGCGGGCGATGGTGACGAGCCAGGCGCCGAAGTCCCGGCCCTGCCAGGTGAAGGTGGAGATACGGCGCAGGGCGCGCAGGAAGGTCTCGCTGGTGAGGTCCTCGGCCGTCGCCTTCCCGCCCACGCGGTAGTAGATGTAGCGGTAGACGGTGTCGCTGTACTGGTCGTAGAGGCGGCCGAAGGCGTCGGCCTCGCCGGCCTGGGCGCGCTCGACCAGGTCCATCATGCGGGCGCTGTCGCTGTCGGCGGTGGGCCTGCGGGCGGTGGTCGGGGTGGCGGAGCCGCCGCCCCGGGGGCCGCGTCTGCCCACCGCGGCGCCGCTCTCGGCCAGCGCGTAGCAGGGACCGGCGGGTGCCGGTGTGGCGAAGGCGGGCCCGCCGAAAGCGGAACCGCCGAAGGCGGGTGTGGCGTACGCGGTGGGGACGAAGCCGCGCAGGTGGTCGAAGACCCTTGCGCGCAGCGTAGCCAGGCCCGAGGCGTCAACCCCGACGTGTGGGTACACGGGACTCCCAGAGGCAGAGCTTCCATCACGTGCAGTGCGGGACCGTTCACTCGTCGTGGCGACGTGTGGGTTCCGTTGTGCGTCTGAGGAGAATAACGCTTCGTACAGGCGGCGCTACACCGAGTTGTCAAAATCATCGATTCGGTTGCATCTGTTGCCACTTGGGAGCGAAAAGAGGCGTGATTGATGACCGAATGTGGATGGGTTTGCTTCCGAGTTTGATCGGAGCCGGGGTCGATTGTGTTCGACTGCGGAGCCTGGAGGTGATCAGGGCCGCTGTCGGGCCCGAGTCGCATGAGGCGCGCGGTTGACGTGTGCGGGCATGTTCGATCACGGACGGGTGAGGACCGGTGATCCGTGATTGTCGCAGTCGATCGGAGCCGAAACGTATCGGCAGCGCACACCGCGCCCTCGTACGGGCGTCAGCGGAGAAGAGGAGAAGAGGAGAGGGGCGGGGGCGCGCTCAGCGCCGTCGGCGGTGCAGTGCGACCGCGGCGGCCGTGCCGCCCGCCAGCGCGCCGACCCCGGCGGCGGCCGGGATGCCGACCTTGACCGCCTTGCGGCCGGTCCGGTAGTCGCGCAGCCGCCATTCGCGTTCCTTGGCGTGCTTGCGCAGCTTGGCGTCCGGGTTGATCGCGTACGGATGCCCGACCAGCGACAGCATCGGGATGTCGTTGTGCGAGTCGCTGTACGCGGCGCAGCGCGCCAGGTCCAGGCCCTCGGCGACGGCCAGCGCCCGGACCGCCTCGGCCTTGGCCGGGCCGTGCAGCAGCTCGCCGACCAGCTTGCCGGTGTAGACGCCGCCGACCGACTCGGCGACCGTGCCGAGCGCGCCGGTCAGGCCGAGGCGGCGGGCGATGATCGCGGCCGTCTCCACAGGGGCGGCGGTGACCAGCCACACCTTCTGGCCGGCGTCCAGGTGTGCCTGGGCGAGCGCGAGCGTGCCGGGCCAGATGCGGTCGGCCATGTACTCGTCGTAGATCTCCTCGCCGATCGACATCAGCTCGGAGACGCGGTGGCCCTGGACGATCGACAGGGCGCTGTCGCGGGCCTCCTGCATGTGCGCCGGGTCCTCGACGCCGGCCAGCCGGAACCAGGCCTGCGCCCAGGCGAAGCGGGCGAGTTCGCGGCGCTGGAAGAACTTCCGCTTGTACAGGCCGCGGCCGAAGTGGAAGATCGCGGCGCCCTGCATGACGGTGTTGTCGAGGTCGAAGAAGGCGGCGGCCCGGACGTCGCCGACGACCGGGAACTCGGGTTCCTCGGGTGTGGCTTCGGCGGCGGCCGCCTCGGCTGCCGCCTCCCGCTCCCTTTCGAGCTGGAGCGAGGTCTTGCGCGCCGCCTCCGCGGCGGCCTCGCCTGCCAGGACGCTGCGCGCGGTGGCGGAGCGCCTACGGGGGGTGAGCCATCCCAGAGCGGCCATGTTGCGAGCATAACCAGTCCGTTCGGTCCTCCCCGACGCGCGCGGGCGCCGCACGGGGGACGAGCGTGTGAACAGGCGGGGGAAGGGGCGGCGCCGATCGGCTCCGGCGGACGCAGAATGGACGGCATGTTCGGGCGTACGAAGAAGAAGAGCGGTCCGCGCACGGTGACGCTGATCGGCAAGCCGGGGTGCCATCTGTGCGACGACGCCAGGGAGGTGGTCGCGGCGGTGTGTGCCGAGACCGGCACGGCGTGGGAGGAGAAGGACATCAGTCAGGACGCCGAGTTGTACCGCGCCTACTGGGAGCAGATCCCGGTGGTCCTGGTCGACGGGGAGCAGCACACCTTCTGGCGGGTCGACGCGGGGCGGCTCCGGCGCGAACTGGGTGCGTGACCGAAAGACGGCTAACATCGACGACGTTTTGTTGGGTTTCGGGGGCGGCTTCATAAGGAGAGTGTGCGGTTTTGCCCCCGTCGGCATCCCAACGCTCAGGTGTGCTCCGCGGTTCCATAACGTCGGGAACCAGCCACGTGACCCCGGTCACTTTGGCCAGACAAAACGGACACCATCTTTGTGCACGCGTTCACAAAGACATAGCCTGCATTCGACGGGGCGGTCCTGGGACGCATGGCCGCCTGCAGCCCCGCTCATCCCGCAGGAGCACCGTGGCAACTGGCCGAACTCACCGACCGGCGACCCGTAGCCGAGGAATTCCCGAGGCCACCGTCGCCCGACTTCCGCTGTATCTGCGTGCCCTCACGGCACTCTCGGAGCGCTCCGTACCCACGGTGTCCTCCGAGGAACTCGCGGCCGCGGCAGGAGTCAATTCCGCCAAGCTGCGCAAGGACTTCAGCTACCTCGGCTCGTACGGGACGCGCGGCGTCGGCTACGACGTCGAGTACCTCGTCTACCAGATCTCCCGTGAGCTCGGCCTCACCCAGGACTGGCCCGTCGTCATCGTCGGCATCGGCAACCTGGGCGCCGCCCTGGCCAATTACGGCGGGTTCGCCTCCCGTGGCTTCCGGGTCGCCGCGCTCATCGACGCCGATCCGGCCATGGCCGGCCGTCCGGTCGCCGGGATGCCCGTGCAGCACACCGACGACCTGGAGCGGATCATCCAGGCCGACCGCGTCTCCATCGGCGTCATCGCGACCCCGGCGGGCGCGGCCCAGCAGGTCTGCGACCGGCTCGTGGCCGCCGGCGTGACCTCGATCCTCAACTTCGCGCCGACCGTGCTCTCCGTGCCGGACGGCGTCGACGTGCGCAAGGTCGACCTCTCCATCGAGCTGCAGATCCTCGCGTTCCACGAGCAGCGCAAGGCCGGCGAGGAGCCGGGCGGCGTCGGCGCCGCCCGTACCGCCGACGCGGCCCCCGCCGCCGGTTCCGGCGCGGCCGCCCAGGCCGCCGCGCCGCCCGCGCCGCACGCCGCCGAGGACACCCTCCGCAAGGGACCTGACGGGGACATGCCCGCGGTGATGCCCGCATGAGCCTCCTCGTCGTCGGTCTCAGCCACCGCACCGCCCCCGTCAGCCTCCTGGAGCGCGCCTCCCTCACGGTGGACGCCAAGGTCAAGCTGCTGCACGACACCCTCGCCGCCGAACCGGCCGCCGAGGGCACCGTGCTGGCCACCTGCAACCGCATCGAGCTGTACGCCGACGTGGACAAGTTCCACGCCGGTGTCGCCGAGCTGTCCACGCTCCTCGCCCAGCACAGCGGCGTCGGCCTGGACGAGCTCACCCCCTACCTCTACGTGCACTATGAGGACCGGGCCGTCCACCACCTCTTCTCGGTGGCCTGCGGACTGGACTCCATGGTCGTCGGCGAGGGCCAGATCCTCGGCCAGATCAAGGACGCCCTCGCCACCGGCCAGGAACAGCACACCGCCGGACGCCTGCTGAACGACCTCTTCCAGCAGGCCCTGCGGGTCGGCAAGCGCGCCCACAGCGAGACCGGCATCGACCGGGCCGGGCAGTCGCTCGTCACCTTCGGCCTGGAGCAGCTGGCCGGCGGCACCGGAGCGGCCGAGGTCGGCGCCTGGGCCGCGGGCAAGCGCGCCCTCGTCATCGGCGCCGGCTCGATGTCCTCGCTCGCCGCCGCCACCCTCGCGCGCGCGGGCGTCGCCGAGATCGCCGTCGCGAACCGCACCCCGGCCCGCGCCGAGCGCCTCGTCGAGATCCTCACCCAGCCCGGGGCCGGTACGCGAGTGGCCGCGCGCGCGGTCGAGATGGTTGCCGTCGGCGACGAAATGGCGAAGGCCGACATCGTCGTCTCCTGCACCGGCGCCACCGGCCTCGTCCTGACCGGGAACGGCGTCGAGACCGCGCTGCGCGCGCGCGGCGACGCGAACGGCGGCACCGAGCAGAGCCCCATGTACCTGCTCGACCTCGCCATGCCCCGCGACATCGACGCCGCCGTCCACCGGATCCCCGGCGCCCGCCTCGTCGACATCGAGTCGCTGGCCGCCGCCTCCGCCGACGCGCCCATGGCCTCCGACGTCGACCAGGTCCGCGACCTGGTCTCCGACGAGGTCGCCGCGTTCGGCGCCGCCCAGCGCGCCGCCACCATCACCCCGACCGTGGTCGCCCTGCGCGCCATGGCCGCCGATGTCGTGGCCGGCGAGATCGCACGCCTCGACGGCCGGCTGCCCGGCCTCGACGCCAAACAGCGCGCGGAGATCACCCAGACCGTGCGCCGCGTGGTCGACAAGCTCCTCCACGCCCCCACCGTGCGCGTCAAGGAACTGGCCGGCGAGCCCGGCGGCGCCGGCTACGCGGACGCGCTGCGGACACTCTTCGACCTCGACCCGGGGACGGTTGCCTCTGTCAGCCGGGCCGACCTGAACGACGGCGACGTCAAGAACCGAGGGCGAGTATGACCGAGAGGGCACTGAGGCTCGGGACCAGGCGCAGCAAGCTCGCCATGGCCCAGTCCGGACACGTGGCCGATGCGGTCCGGGAGCTGACCGGCCGGCCCGTCGAGCTCGTGGAGATCACGACGTACGGGGACACCTCGCGCGAGCACCTGGCGCAGATCGGCGGCACCGGCGTGTTCGTCGCCGCGCTGCGCGACGCGCTGCTCGCCGGCGAGGTCGACTTCGCCGTGCACTCGCTCAAGGACCTGCCGACCGCACCGCACCCCGGTCTCGTCGTCGCGGCCAACCCGCGCCGCGAGGACCCGCGCGACGTCCTCGTCGCCCGGGAGGGCATCACCCTCGGGACGCTCCCGGACGGTGCCCGTATCGGCACCGGCTCGCCGCGTCGCATGGCCCAGCTCAACGCGTACGCGCGCAGCCACGGCCTGACCATCGAGACCGTACCGATCCGCGGCAACATCGACACCCGGGTCGGCTATGTGCGCAAGGGCGAGCTGGACGCGGTGGTGCTCGCCGCCGCCGGGCTCAACCGCATCGGCGGAACCGAGGAGCTGACCGGCTCCCTGTCGCTCGACTTCCTGTCGACCGACACGGTCCTGCCCGCCCCTGGCCAGGGCGCCCTGGCCGTCGAGTGCCCGGCGTCCGACGCCGGCCTCGTCGCCCTGCTCGCCGAGCTCGACGACCCGTTCACCCGGGCCGCCGTGACCGCCGAGCGCTCCCTGCTCGCCGCCCTGGAGGCCGGCTGCTCCGCGCCCGTGGGCGCGCTGGCCGACCTGCGGGCCGAAGGCCCCGGCCGGCAGCAGGATGTCACCGAAATGCGCCTTCGCGGCATCGTCGGCACCACCGACGGTTCCACGCTGGTGCAGCTGTCCACCACCGGTCCCGTACCCACCTCGTACGAGGAGGCCATGGCACTCGGACGCGAACTCGCGGACGAGATGCTCGCCAAGGGTGCGGCCGGTCTTATGGGGGAGCGAGAACTTTGAGCCCCACCAGCCCGACCACCAGCCCCGCGTCCGCCGCCTTCCTCGGCCACGGTCACGTCACGTTCCTCGGCGCCGGTCCCGGCGACCCGGGTCTGCTGACGCTCCGGGCCGTCGAGGCCCTGGCCGGCGCGGACGTCCTGATCGCCGAGCCGGAGGTGCTCGAAGTCGTTCGCGGCCATGCGCGCGCGGGCGTGAGCACGCCTGAGCTGACGGTTGTCGACGAAGCGTCAACAGCCGTCGGTGTCCCCGTGTTGAGGGATCCCGCCAATCTTGTCATGGAGGCAGCGCGCGGCGGCAAGCGGGTCGTCCGTGCGGTGACCGGCGACCCCGGCCTCGACGGCAACGCCGGCGCCGAGATGCTCGCTTGCGCCGCCGAGGGCATCCCGTTCGAGGTCGTCCCCGGTGTCGCCACCGCCGTCGGCGTGCCCGCGTACGCCGGCGTACCGCTGCGCGACGCGCAGGGCACCGACGTCCGCTTCGTCGACGCCCGGACCGCCGACGACCGCTGCTGGGCCGAGGTCGGCGCCTCCGAGTGCACCGTCGTCGTGTCCACCTCCCTGGACTCGGTCGCCGCGGCCGCCGGTGAGCTGGTCGCCGCGGGCCGCCGGTCCGACACCCCGCTCACCGTCACCATCGGCGGTACGACCACGCGCCAGCGCACCTGGACCGCGACGCTGGGCACCATCGCGCAGGTCTTCAAGCAGGGCAAGGTGCTCCCCTCGCCCGAGGGCCACCGCCAGGCCATAGCCGTGGTCGGCGAGCGCAGCGCCCCCGCGCAGCGCGACCAGCTCGCGTGGTTCGAGTCCAAGCCGCTGTTCGGCTGGCGCGTGCTCGTCCCGCGTACCAAGGAGCAGGCCGCGTCGCTCTCCGACCAGCTGCGTTCCTACGGCGCGGTGCCGCACGAGGTGCCGACCATCGCCGTCGAGCCGCCGCGCACCCCGCAGCAGATGGAGCGGGCCGTCAAGGGCCTCGTCACCGGACGCTACGAGTGGATCGCCTTCACCTCGGTGAACGCGGTCAAGGCGGTCCGCGAGAAGTTCGAGGAGTACGGTCTCGACGCCCGTGCCTTCGCCGGCATCAAGGTCGCCGCCGTCGGCGAGCAGACCGCCGCCGCGCTCGTCGACTTCGGCGTGAAGCCGGACCTCGTCCCGAGCGGCGAGCAGTCCGCGGCCGGTCTTCTTGAGGACTGGCCGCCGTACGACCCGGTCTTCGACCCGATCGACCGCGTCTTCCTGCCGCGCGCCGACATCGCGACCGAGACGCTCGTCGCCGGTCTCATCGAGCTCGGGTGGGAGGTCGACGACGTCACCGCCTACCGGACCGTGCGCGCGTCGCCGCCGCCGGCGGACACCCGCGAGGCGATCAAGGGCGGCGGCTTCGACGCGGTCCTCTTCACCTCGTCGTCGACCGTGCGGAACCTCGTCGGCATCGCCGGCAAGCCGCACAACGTCACCGTCATCGCCTGCATCGGCCCCGCGACCGCGAAGACCGCGGAGGAGCACGGGCTGCGGGTCGACGTGCTGTCGCCGGAGCCGTCCGTGCACAAGCTGGCGGAGGCGCTGGCGGAGTTCGGGCTGCGGCGGCGTGCGGCCGCGCGGGAGGCCGGCGAGTCGGTGACGCGGCCGAGTGAGCGGCGGCCGGGGGCGCGGCGGCGTCGTACGACGTAGGCGGTACGCGGTGCGGTGCGCTGGTGCGCCGTGATGTGGACACCGTTACGTGAGGGGCGCGGGGCCTTGTCCCGCGCCCCTCACGCTGTGCGTTTCGCACGTCGGCCCCTCCCCGCCGGGGGTGGGGGATTTCTGTGGGGACGTATGCCTACAAGGCGTCGGCAAACGCAGGGGGCGTACGGGCGTAGCCTCAATGGCATGAATGCGTATGGAAGCTTTCCGGGGGCGCGGCCGCGGCGGCTGCGGACGACTCCTGCCATGCGGCGGATGGTGGCCGAGACGCGGCTTCACCCGGCCGATCTGATCCTGCCCGCCTTCGTGCGGGAGGGCGTGAGCGAGCCCGTGCCGATCGCCGCGATGCCCGGCGTCGTGCAGCACACGCGGGACACCCTGCGGAAGGCCGCCGCCGAGGCGGTCGCGGCCGGGGTCTCCGGGATCATGCTGTTCGGCGTGCCGGAGGACGGGAAGAAGGACGCCGACGGTACGGCCGGTACCGACCCTGACGGCATCCTGCAGGTGGCCCTGCGCGATGTGCGCGCCGAGGTCGGCGACGACCTGGTGATCATGTCGGACCTGTGCCTGGACGAGTACACCGACCACGGGCACTGCGGTGTCCTGGACGAGCACGGCCGGGTCGACAACGACGCCACGCTGGAGCGGTACGCCGAGATGGCCCAGGTGCAGGCCGACGCGGGCGCCCACGTCGTCGGTCCGTCCGGGATGATGGACGGCCAGGTCGGCGTGATCCGTGACGCCCTGGACACCATCGGCAAGGAGGACGTGTCGATCCTCGCGTACACCGCGAAGTACTCCTCCGCCTTCTACGGCCCGTTCCGCGAGGCCGTCGGCTCCTCGCTCGTCGGCGACCGCAAGACCTACCAGCAGGACCCCGCCAATCTGCGGGAGTCCATGCGGGAGCTGGCGCTCGACCTGGAGGAGGGCGCCGACATGGTCATGGTGAAGCCGGCCGGCCCGTACCTCGACGTGCTCGCCAAGGTCGCCGAGTCGGTGGACGTGCCGGTGGCCGCGTACCAGATCAGCGGGGAGTACTCGATGATCGAGGCCGCCGCCGAGAAGGGCTGGATCGACCGCGACAAGGCGATCCTCGAGACCCTGACCGGCATCCGCCGGGCCGGTGCGCGGACGATCCTCACCTACTGGGCGACCGAGGTCGCGCAGAAGCTGTCCCGCGGGCTCTGACACCCGCGGTTCGCTCCCGGCGCGCGGAGTGCGCGGGAGCGGATGCACCCTGGAGAGGTACCTGGGATTCCCCGGATCCCCGGTACCTCTCTGGAGGTGGTCCTCATGACGACGCAGTCACAGACCCTGGTCGGCTGGCACGTCGAGATGGAATTCCGCGAGGAGGGCGACCGGACGCGGGCGGTGGGCATGGTGCGGCTCGGTGACGGCACCGAGGTACGCGCCCACGGCACCGCCAATCGCCACCCCTCCGACCCCGATCAGCTGCGGGTGGGCGAGGAGATCGCCGGGGCCCGGGCGCTGATGGATCTCGCGTCGCAGCTGCTGCAGAAGGCCCATGTCGAGATCGACGAGGTCTCGGGGCGGCACTCCCACCCCATCCCGCGCTGATCTCAGTACATCAGCGCGTCCTCCAGGTTGCGCTGCCAGTACGACACGGCGGCGCCGTCGTCCGCGTACGTGCCCTTCGGCGCCGTCACCGTCGTCCCGCTGTCGGGGGTGATGTACACCTTGATCGTCTTCACGGTGGTGCCGTGGGTGTCCGGGCCGGGCTCGCCGGTCAGGATCAGTGAGGCATAGGCCGACTCGCCGGGGGCGAGGGTGACGACGGCCTGCGGCTTGCTGTCCTCCACGATCCGGATCGGCGCCTGGCTGTAGTCGAAGCCGACGAACGGCGCGCCGAGCGCGTCGCAGGGGCGGCTGCCGGTGTTGGTGACCGTGAGCGCCAGGTGGTTGACCGGGCGGCTCACCTTGCTCACCACGATCTTGGCCGTCGCCGTCGTGCACGCCGACGGGCGGGACGACGTCCGCGTGCCCACGGGCTTCGCGACCGGCGGCTTGGCGGCGCTTCCCGGCGCGGCCGTGGGGTGACCGGCGGTCGGCGCGTCCTTGGCGGGTGCCTCCTTGGCGGGTGCCTCCGTGGCCGGGGCGTCTTTGGCGGGTGCCTCCTTGGCCGGCGCCGCGGTGGAGGCGGCGGGCGGGGCGGTGGCCGCCGCGGACGTCGAGCCGTCCGACTGGCAGGCGGTGAGCGCCAGCGCCGCCGAGAGGGCGGCGGCGGGCAGGGCGAGACGGCGAGCGAGTGTACGCATGGTGAGGTCCCCGTGATGATGTCGTGTGTGCGTCAGTGCGGGTCGAGCAGCGCGAGGACGACCGCCGTGGAGGCGATCAGGAGCGCGACGGCCAGAGCGTCCGTGACGCGGCTGTTCCGCATGACCCAGAGCCTGCGCGTCGGCGTGATCTCCGGGCAACCGGCACGGGACAATGAGGGACGGTGGAACGCTCTCACCCACGGTGACCTGGGGAAATGACTATCCCCTGGAACGCGTTCCCGGGACGTCGACAGGGGGCGTGGATGAGTACGGCGGACGGATTCGCGGGGCGGATGCGGGAGCTGAAGGAGCGGTCGGGGCTCAGTTACGGGGTGCTGGCCAGACGGCTGCACGTCAGCGCCTCGACCCTGCACCGCTACTGCAACGGGGACGCCGTGCCGGCCGAGTTCGCCCCCGTCGAACGGCTCGGGCGGCTGTGCGGGGCCTCCCGTGACGAGCTGATCGAGCTGCACCGGGCCTGGATCGTCGCCGACGAGGCGCGGCGCCAGGGGCAGTCTCAGCCGCCGTCCCCGGCGCGGCCCCAGCCGTCGGCCGGGGAAAACCCTGTGGTGCCGGTGCCGGTGCCGGTGCCGGTGCCGGTGGTCGAGGCGGTGCCGGGGGCGGTCGATTCGCCGGTGGTGGAGGTCCTCGCCGGACCCGAGGCGCCGGTCCGCGGGCGGTCCCGGCGGCGGGGTGTGCTCGCCGGTGCCGCAGCCGTGGTCGCCATCGCCGTGGCGGTGCCCCTCGTCTATGTGCTGGCATCCGGCGACAAGCCCGCGGGGGACGAGGCCAAGGGCTCCGAAGGGCCGCCCGCGCCGCTGAGCGCCGGCATCAGCTCGTACAACTGGGCCGAGCCCTGCGGCCAGTACTACGTGCTCGACCAGACGCCCGAGCACGTCCCGCCGCCGCCCGCCCCGCAGGACACCCGCGGCTGGGCCCGGGCGCTCGGCGGGATCGACGGCGGGCATATGCAGCTCCAGATCACCGTCACCGGCCGTACCCAGGAACCCGTCGTCCTGTCCGGCCTGAACGTACGGGTCGTGCAGCGGGAGGAGCCGCTCGACGGGACCACGTACTCGATGGGCGACGGCTGCGGCAGCGGCATCACCCCGCAGACCTTCGACGTCGACCTCGACGCGCCCCGCCCGTTCGTGAAGCCGGTCGCGGGTCAGGACGGGGACCGCGTGGTGCCCGCCAAGAACTTCCCGTACAAGGTCGCCACCGGCGATCCGCAGGTCCTCAACCTCGACGTGCACACCGAGAAGTACGCCGCGACCTGGTACCTGGAACTGAAGTGGAGCAGCGGCGAGCAGCACGGGACGGTACGCGTCGACGACGGCGGCAAGCCGTTCCGCAGCAGCGCCATCGAGGGCCGCCCCACGTACGGCTACCGGATCGACACGGGGACGTGGGACAAGCAGTGACCGGTGACCCGGTGACCGCGTGAGGAACGAACGACGGCCATGCCCGGGCGGGCATGGCCGTCGTCTCATGGGCCGGAGGCGGGCGTCAGAGGCGCTCGGGGGTCCGGATGCCCAGCAGGGCCATGCCCTGGTGCAGCGTCCGGGCGGTCAGCTCGATCAGGAACAGACGGTTTTCCTTCTGCTCCTCCGTGTCCGCCTTCAGCACCGGGCACTGGTCGTAGAAGGTGGTGAGGTGCGTGGCCAGCTGGAAGAGGTACGCGGCCAGCTTGTGCGGCGCGTACTCCTCGGCGACCTCGGCGAGGACCGCGCCGAACTGGTCCAGGTGCAGACCCATCGCCCGCTCGGCCGGAGCCAGCTCCAGCTCCGGGTGCGCCGCCGGCTTCGCGGCGCCCGCCCGGCGCAGGATCGAGCGGATCCGCGCGTAGGCGTACTGGAGGTACACGGACGTGTCGCCGTTGAGCGACACCATCTGGTCGAGGTCGAACTTGTAGTCGCGCACCGCCGACGTCGACAGGTCCGCGTACTTGACCGCGCCGATGCCGACGTAGCGGCCGTTCTCCGCGACCTCCTCGTCGGAGAGGCCGGCCTTCTCCTTCTTCTCCTCGACGACCGCCGTCGCCCGGTCGATCGCCTCGTCGAGGAGATCCACCAGCCGCACCGTCTCGCCCTCACGGGTCTTGAACGGCTTGCCGTCCTTGCCGAGGACCGTGCCGAACGCCAGCTGGTGGGCCTTCACCTCGTCGTTCAGCCAGCCCGCCCGGCGCGCCGTCTCGAAGACCATCTTGAAGTGCAGCCCCTGGCGCGCGTCCACCACGTACAGCAGCGTCGACGCCTTCAGGTTGCCCACCCGGTCGCGGATCGCGGACAGGTCCGTCGCCGCGTAGCCGAAGCCGCCGTCGGACTTCTGCACGATCAGCGGGACCGGGTTGCCGTCCGGGCCCTTGATGTCGTCGAAGAACACGCACAGCGCGCCCTCCGAGCGGACCGCGACGCCCGACTCCTCAAGGAGCCGGCAGGTCTCCTGCAGCATGTCGTTGTAGCCCGACTCGCCGACGATGTCGGGATCGCGGATGTCCATGTCGAGCTTCTCGAAGACCGAGTAGAAGTAGATCTTCGACTCGTCGACGAAGCGCTGCCACAGTGCCAGCGTCTGCTCGTCGCCCGCCTGCAGGTCCACGACCCGGGCCCGCGCGCGCGTCTTGAACTCCTCGTCGGAGTCGAACAGCGCGCGCGAGGCCTTGTAGAGGCGGTTGAGGTTGGACATGGCCTCCTCGCCGGAGACCTCCGCGCCCTTGTCCTCGGCCTTGTGGTCCAGCTCGTGCGGGTGCTCGATCAGGTACTGGATGAGCATGCCGAACTGGGTGCCCCAGTCGCCGATGTGGTGGCGGCGGACCACCTTCTCGCCGGTGAACTCCAGGATCTCGACCATCGCCGCGCCGATCACGGCGGAGCGGAGGTGGCCGACGTGCATCTCCTTGGCCACGTTCGGCTGCGCGTAGTCGATCACCGTCGTGCCGGCCGACGGGTTGAACGGCACGCCGAGCCGGTCGTCGGCGGCGCGGGCGGCCAGCGTCTCGACGATCGCCGCGTCCGAGATGGTGATGTTGAGGAAGCCGGGACCGGAGACCTCGATCTCCTTCAGGACGTCGTTCTCCGGGATCGCCGCGACGACCTGCGTCGCCAGCTCACGCGGATTGCCCTTGAGCTTCTTCGCCAGCGCCAGGATGCCGTTGGCCTGGAAGTCGGCCCGGTCGCTTCGTCGGAGCAGCGGGTCCGCGGGACCGGCCTCCGGCAGGGCTGCCGAGAGACCTTCCGCGAGGCGCTGCTGCACGGTCGAAGCGAGGGAAGGGACCGAGGCCATGAGCTTCCGTTCCTGTGTATGAGGTGATGGGAGATACCGCTTGTCAAGTGTCCCATGGGTGGGCAAGGTGTTTTCCCTGCCTGTGGACAACCGGACCGGACGTGTCCCGGCCTGTGGACAACCTCCGGGTGCGCCGATCCGTCTGGGAGAATGGCTCACGTAGGGCTGTAAGGCATCGAGGGAACCAAGGAAGAAGGACGAACCGACCGTGGCTCAGAGCAGCACCGAGACCGACTGGGTCTCCCGTTTCGCCGACGAGGTCATCGCCGAATCGGAGCGACGTGCGCCTGGCAAACCCGTCGTCGTCGCCTCCGGCCTCTCCCCGTCCGGCCCGATCCACCTCGGCAACCTCCGCGAGGTCATGACCCCGCACCTGGTCGCCGACGAGATCCGCCGCCGCGGGTACGAGGTCCGGCACCTCATCTCCTGGGACGACTACGACCGCTACCGCAAGGTGCCGAACGGCGTCGCGGGCGTCGACCCGTCCTGGGCCGAGCACATCGGCAAGCCGCTGACGTCCGTCCCGGCCCCCGCCGGCTCGCCGCACGCCAACTGGGCCGAGCACTTCAAGGCCGCCATGGTCGAGTCGCTCGCCGAGCTGGGCGTCGAGTACGACCCCATCAGCCAGACCGAGCAGTACACCTCGGGCACGTACCGCGAGCAGGTCCTGCACGCGATGCGGCACCGCGGCGACATCGACGCCATCCTCGACCAGTACCGGACGAAGAAGGCCCCGAAGAAGCAGTCGCAGAAGCCGGTCGACGAGGCCGAGCTGGAAGCGGCCGAGGGCTCCGGCGCGGCCGCCGAGGACGACGGCTCGGGCTCCGGCTCCGCTTACTTCCCGTACAAGCCCTACTGCGGGCAGTGCGAGAAGGACCTCACGACCGTCACCTCCTACGACGACGAGACCACCGAGCTGGCCTACACCTGCTCCTCCTGTGGCTTCGCCGAGACCGTCAAGCTCAGCGAGTTCAACCGCGGCAAGCTGGTCTGGAAGGTCGACTGGCCCATGCGCTGGGCCTACGAGGGCGTGATCTTCGAGCCCTCCGGTGTCGACCACTCCTCGCCGGGCTCGTCCTTCCAGGTCGGCGGCCAGATCGTCCGCATCTTCGACGGCACCCAGCCGATCGGCCCCATGTACGCGTTCGTCGGCATCAGCGGCATGGCCAAGATGTCCTCCTCGCGCGGCGGCGTCCCCACCCCCGAGGACGCCCTGAAGATCATGGAGCCGCAGCTCCTGCGCTGGCTGTACGCCCGCCGCCGGCCCAACCAGTCGTTCAAGATCGCCTTCGACCAGGAGATCCAGCGGCTCTACGACGAGTGGGACAAGCTGGTCGCCAAGGTCGCCGACGGCAGCGTGCTGCCGGCCGACGCCGCCGCGTACACGCGCGCCGCCCGCACCGCCGAGGCCGAGCTGCCGCGTACCCCGCGCCCGCTCCCGTACCGCACCCTCGCCTCGGTCGCCGACATCACCGCCGGCCACGACGAGCAGACCCTGCGCATCCTGACCGACCTCGACCCGGCCAACCCCGTCACCACCCTCGACGAGGTCCGGCCGCGTCTCGACCGCGCCGAGAACTGGATCACCACCCAGGTCCCGGCCGACCAGCGCACCATCGTCCGCGACGAGCCCGACGCCGACATCCTCGGCTCCCTCGACGACGACGGCCGCGAGTCGCTGCGCCTGCTCCTCGCCGGCCTCGACACGCACTGGTCGCTCGACGGCCTGACCACCCTGGTCTACGGCGTCCCGAAGGTGATGGCCGGCCTCGACGCCGACGCCAAGCCGACCCCGGAGCTCAAGGTCGCGCAGCGCTCGTTCTTCGCGCTGCTCTACAAGCTCCTCGTCAGCCGCGAGACCGGACCGCGTCTGCCCACCCTGCTCCTCGCGGTGGGCGCGGACCGCGTGCGCAAGCTGCTCGGCGCCTGACGGTCCACTCCGTACGAAGCCTGAGGGCCGCTCTCCCGGACGACGGGAGGGCGGCCCTCAGGCATGTGACCGGCGGGTGGGGACGGGTTACGGGGTGGCGATCGCCTTGAGCTGCCGCTCGACGTCCTCGCGCAGGCGCGGCGTGATCCGGCCGAGGAGCGCGATCCGGCGCGGGTCCTGCGGGCCGTACCGCTCCGTGAGGAGCTCGACGAGCAGTTCGTCGCCGGGGAACGCGTCGTACTCCTCCGCGTAGGTGCGCAGGGTGGAGCGGACCGCGTCGATGAAGTCGCTCTTCGCCTGCTGCTCCGGCTCCGGCTCGTGCATCGGCTCCCGCACCGCCTCCTGACCAGGCTCGGCCTGGGCGGCGGCCTGCGGGGCCTGGAAGGCCTGCTCAGGCTGCTGGACCGGCCGGCCCTGCTGGTCCAGGGCCTCCGGCGCGGCCGGGTCGTACCCGCCCTGGTACGGCTTCTGCATCATCCCCCGCGGGAACCACGGGTTGCCCGCGGCGTCCTGGCCCTGGACCTGGCCCTGGACCTGACCCTGGATCCGCTCCGGGAACTGGATCTCCTCCTGGACCTGGAAGTTCTCGGGCACCGGGCCCGCCTCCAGGGGAACCCCCACCGGGACCGGCATCGGCATCGGCTGGGGCGCCTGAGCGGGGTCGGCCTGCTGCTGACCCGGCATCATCACGGGCGCCTGCGGCTGCTGCGGGCCCTGAACCGGCGGCTGGACCTGCTGTGCTTGGACCTGCTGAGCCTGAGCCGGGGCCTGGCCCTGAACCGGGGCCTGGAGCTGCTCCTGACCCGCCGTCATCGCCGCCATGGCCCCCGCGGGATCCGCCTGCGCGACCGGAGCCGCCTGCGTCACGGGAGCCGGAGCCGCGGGAGCGGCCGGAGCCTCGGCGGTCGCCGGCGCCACGGCGGTCGCCGCCGCCACCGGCGCCGCGGTCAGCTCGGGAGTCGCGGATGTCTCGGGAGCCGCCGGCAACAGCACCGGTTCCACCCCGGCCGCCGCGAGCCCCGCCCCCGCCGTATCCGCCAGCGGGACACCGTACTTCGCGAGCCGCAGCGGCATCAGCGCCTCCACCGGCGCCTTCCGCCGCCACGCCCGGCCGAACCGGGCCTGCAGCCGCGCCTGGTAGATCAGCCGGTCCTGCTCCAGCTTGATGACCTCGTCGTACGACCGCAGCTCCCACAGCTTCATCCGCCGCCACAGCCGGAACGTCGGCACCGGCGAGAGCAGCCAACGCGTCAGTCGCACGCCCTCCATGTGCTTGTCGGCCGTGATGTCCGCGATCCGGCCCACCGCGTGCCGCGCCGCCTCGACGGCGACCACGAACAGCACCGGGATCACCGCGTGCATGCCCACACCCAGCGGGTCGGGCCAGGCCGCGGCGCCGTTGAAGGCGATGGTCGCCGCCGTCAGCACCCAGGCGGTCTGCCGCAGCAGCGGGAAGGGGATCCGGAGCCACGTCAGCAGCAGGTCCAGCGCGAGCAGCACACAGATGCCCGCGTCGATGCCGATGGGGAAGAAGTAGGAGAACGTGCCGAAACCCTTGGCGAGGGCGAGCTCGCGCACCGCCGCGTACGACCCGGCGAAACCGATCCCGGCGATGATCAACGCACCCGCGACGACCAAGCCGATGAGTATCCGGTGTGTGCGTGTCAGCTGCATCGCGGCCACCCGCGATCCCCTCCCGTCGATCGACAACTCGCGGCCCACAGACTGGCACACGCGTACGAGGCCCGGCCCTCGGGGGAGGGGCGGGCCTCGTACAAAAGGGCATATAAGGCTACTTGTTGGCTGCCTCGACCGCCGCCACGGCCTCCTTCGCGGCCTTCAGCGCGCCGTCCACGATCCACTTGTCGGACGGCGTCTTCGAACCCGCGTAACCCGCGCCGTTGTACGTCACCAGCGCCACGACGTTGCCCGTCCGCGCCACCACCGACGCGTACTGGAAGTCCTCGTCGGTCTTGCGCAGCTTGTACGTCACCGTCTCGGCCTTCTCGCCGACACCGGACGCCTCGGAGGTCTTCGCGTCCTTCGCGCCCTCCGCCTTCTGGGCCTTGGCGAGTTCCTTGGTGTAGTTCCCCGCGGCGCGCTCCTGCCCGCTGCCGAGCGTGGCGTCCGACTCGTAGCGGTAGAGCGAGACGTCGAGCCAGCGGTAGTTCGACCCCTTGGTGCCCTTGTCCTCCAGGCCGTTCCAGGCGCAGCCGCCACGGTTGTTGAGGTCGCTGGACGCGGCCGCCGTGCCCTTCTTGCTCTTCGCCTTCGGCACCAGCTCCTCGACCGTCTTCGACGAGACGGCCTTGCAGACGTCCGGCAGCTTCGCGAACTTCGCCGGCTCGACCGCCTTCTTCGTCGGCGCCGCCGACGACGGGGCGGCGGAGGCGCCGGCCGAGGACGCGGCCTTGTCCGGGCCGGAACCCTTGTCCGTGGAGGAGTCGGAGCCGGAGGAGCATCCGGCGGCGACGAGCATCACCGGGACGGCGGCGCAGGCGAGGACACGGGACAGGCGCGGAGCTGATCGGTGCATGGTTCCTTCAGTCGCTTGGGCAGTCGCTTGGGCGGCCGGCGGCCGGGCGGCCGCGGTACGCCGACACGTTACGTGGTCGGGCGCCGGTCACGGATCGGAGGCGGCCGGTCACTCCTCCAGGCGCTCGGCCAGCAGCCCGGCCAGATTCCGCGCCTTGTCCTGCAGTTCCTCGCGGTCGAGGGCCTTGCCGGAGGACTCGGTCTGCTCCTCGTAGGAGACGGTGACGATGACGTTGGATGTGCGGAACACCACGCTCACGAGCCGCCGCTCGCCCGACGGACCCGCGGCCAGCAGGGCGTCGTCGAGGTACGCCACGTCGCCGAGGCCGTCGAGGGCGCGCGGCTCCAGACCGGTGTCCGCGGCACCGGGCGTACCGTCACCCGCCTTGCCGCCGTGGGCGGGCGGGGGCGTCGGGGCCTCGGGGCCGTACGGGGCGTGCTCCGGCTGGTCGCCGGCGAGCGTGGTGACCGCGTCCGAGGCGGCGCCCTCGCCGGTGGCGGGGTGGGCGGCCGTACCGGCGGGCGCGCCGGCCGAGGGGGACACCGGCGGCTGTGACGCGGTCGGGGTGGTGGTCGGTGACGGGGCGATCCCGGCGATGCCCTGCTTGCGCGCGTACACCTGCTGGGCGCGGTCGTCGTCGCTGACCGTCGTGTCGTAGGAGACGACCCGTTCGAAGTCGAGGCTCAGCCGGTGCGTGGCCTCCGGCCCGGTCGACTTCCAGCTGCACCCCACCCGCCGGTCGGTGTCGAAGGTGGCGGCGGAGGTGCCGCGGTAGGCCCGGTCGCGTTCGGCGTCGGGCAGACCGGCGGCGCCGGGCAGCAGGTCCTTGAGGGTGGCGGGCGGTACCGCGGCGCAGGGGTCGAAGAGCGTGCGGTAGCGGCCGGGCGGCGCGGCCGAGACCGACGCGGCGGGGCCCGCCTTGGAGTCGATGGCGTCGGCGCCCCCCGTCGGACCGGAGGAGCATCCGGTCAGGGCGAGCCCGAGACCGAGGGTGAGGGCGGCCGCGGAGAGTGCCGCGGGCCCGGTCCGGCCGGGTACGTACGCCTTGCGCTGCACGATCCCAGGCTCCCTTCTCCCGGAGGAATCCCCCGAAAACTGTTTGCCGCCCTGTCGGGCGCGATGAGAACAATGTGTATCGCACGCATGGCCGTTGATGCCGGTCCGCGGTCGCCTGTACGGGCTTTGGCTCCGGTTTTTGCGTTATCAGGCTTATCGGGGGAATCGAGGAAGTATGTCGTACATAGAGGTACCGGGCGCGAAGGTGCCCATCCGCATGTGGGCGGATCCCGCCTCCGTCGAGGAAGGCGCGATGCGCCAGCTCCAGAACACGGCCACCCTGCCGTGGATCAAGGGCCTCGCCGTGATGCCGGACGTGCACTACGGCAAGGGAGCGACGGTCGGCTCGGTGATCGCGATGCACGGGGCGGTCTGCCCGGCGGCGGTCGGCGTGGACATCGGCTGCGGCATGTCCGCGGTCAAGACCTCGCTGACCGCGAACGACCTCCCCGGCGACCTCTCCCGCCTCCGCTCCAAGATCGAACAGGCCATCCCGGTCGGCCGCGGCCTCCATCGCGAGATGGTGGACCCGACCCGTCTGTACGCCTTCCCGACGACGGGCTGGGGAGATCTGTGGTCGCGCTTCGACGGGGTGGCGGACGCGGTGAAGTTCCGTCGCGAGCGGGCGGAGAAGCAAGCCGGAACCCTAGGATCGGGTAATCATTTTATTGAAATTTGTCTCGATGAGTTCGGTTCTGTCTGGCTCATGCTGCACTCGGGCTCGCGGAACATCGGCAAGGAACTGGCCGAGTACCACATCGGCGAGGCGCAGAAGCTGCCCCACAACCAGGGTCTCGTCGACCGCGACCTCGCCGTCTTCGTCTCGGACACCCCGCAGATGGTGGCCTACCGGAACGACCTCTTCTGGGCGCAGGAGTACGCGAAGTACAACCGCGCGATCATGATGGCGCTGTTCCAGGAGGTCCTCCGCCGGGAGTTCCGCAAGGCGAAGGTCACCTTCGACCCGGTGATCTCCTGCCACCACAACTACGTGGCGGAGGAGCGCTACGAGGGGATGGACCTACTGGTCACCCGCAAGGGCGCGATCCGGGCCGGCTCCGGGGAGTACGGGATCATCCCGGGATCGATGGGCACGGGTTCGTTCATCGTGAAGGGGCTCGGCAATGCGGCGTCCTTCAACTCGGCCTCGCACGGGGCCGGCCGTCGGATGAGCCGGAGCGCGGCCAAGCGGCGGTTCTCCACGCGCGACCTGGAGGAGCAGACGCGGGGCGTGGAGTGCCG
The DNA here is from genome assembly GCF_040635425.1 of Streptomyces laurentii. Classification (NCBI taxonomy): domain Bacteria; kingdom Bacillati; phylum Actinomycetota; class Actinomycetes; order Kitasatosporales; family Streptomycetaceae; genus Streptomyces; species Streptomyces laurentii. The sequence goes on from NZ_JBEYHT010000082.1 coordinate 28,920, forward strand.
CAAGGACTCCGGAGTCGTGGACGAGATCCCGGGCGCCTACAAGCCGATCGAGCAGGTCGTGGAGCAGCAGCGGGACTTGGTCGAGGTGGTCGCGAAGCTCAAGCAGGTCGTCAACGTGAAGGGCTGACCCGCGGATGCGCGGGGAGAGGGCCGCACCGGCGGTATCGCGGGAATCACGCGCGTCGTGCGCGTCGTGCGCGTCGCGGGGTGCGTCGGCGGGATCGAGGGCGTCGGTCACGT
>NZ_JBEYHT010000083.1:0-28455 GCF_040635425.1 Streptomyces laurentii
CCGAAGAACAGCTTTTTCACACCGCAGCTCTTCACAGCAGCATTTCCCTAACAGCATTCACCTACGGGCAGGAGGGACGGGGCGCCCCTCCCGGCCGGGGGGCGCGCGGCTCCGGATACCCGGAGTCCGTGCGTCCGGTTTTTGCGCGTCATGCTCCCCGGCGGAATGTTCATGCGGTCAACATCGGGCAGGATGACCCCCATGGCAGCGATCTCGGTGGGCAAGACCTACCACCACGGCGACCTGCGCAACGCCCTCATCGGCGCGGCCGTCGACCTGGCCACCGAAGGCGGCCCCGAGCGGGTCGTGCTGCGCGAGGCCGCCCGCCGCGTCGGCGTCTCGCCCACCGCCGCCTACCGGCACTTCGAGGGCCGCGGCGCGCTCCTCGCCGCCGTCCGCGAGCACGCCCGGCACGCGCTGGCCGACTCCATGGAGGACGCCGTCGCCCGTCAGCGCGCCGACGGCTCCCCGCTCTCCGCGGAGGCCCGGCTGGCCGCGCTGTGCCGGGGGTACGTGGCCTTCGCCGTCGAGCAGCCGGGCCTGTACCGCTCCGCCTTCAGTGCCCCTCGTACCGAACCGGGCGGCCCTGCCGGCAGCGCCCACGACACCGACACGGACGCCGACTGCGCGACGGCCGGCGGGGCCGCCGGTCCGGCCGCGGGGCGCGGCGGTTCGGAGCACGGTCCCGCCGGGGCGGGAGTACGGGCCTTCGGCCTGCTCACCGACGCCCTCGACGCCGTGGCCGCCGCCGCTCGCCCCCCGCGCGCCCCCCGGCCCGCCGCCGAGGTCGCCGCCTGGTCGGCCGTCCACGGGCTGTCGCTGCTGCTCCTCGAAGGGCCGTTGCGCCGGCTCACCGCCCAGCGCCGCGACGACGTCGTGGAGTCCACCCTGGCGATGGTGGTCTCAGGGACCCGTGCCCCCTGAAGGTCACGAATCGATCAACTTCCGCTTTTCGTGGGAAGGTTGGCGTGCCCGCGTGCGTTGCCCCCTGGGGGCGACCCCCCGTCACGGACCGGGATTGCCTACCACGTAAGCTGTACCGGTCTGTTTCGCGGCAAGTAGGGGCATTCCCCTCGGCGCCCACCACCGGGCGATGGCCGGGGGGCGGGGCGGCGTGTCCGAAATAGGATGGATTGTGTCCGCGGTGTAGAACGGGAGATGTGACGGCCATGACGCAGAATCTCCGGCTCCACGAGGGTGTCGCCGTCCCCGCGTCGGGCAGCGGCCGGTGACCGGAACCCGGCAGGTGCGCTCCGACGCCTCCTCGCGCACCACACTCGGCAAGGCCGCGGACGAGAACTTCCCCGTGGCTCCTTTCTTCCTGCCCCGGGAATGGCGCCAGGACCTCATGGCCGTCTACGGCTTCGCCCGCCTCGTCGACGACATCGGCGACGGCGACCTCGCGCCCGGCGGCGCCGACGCCCGTCACCTCGGTGTCGCCCCGGAACAGGCCGAGGACCGGCTCGTCCTCCTCGACGCCTTCGAGGCCGACCTCCTGCGGGTGTTCGACCCCGTGGCGGGCCCCGCCCACCACCCCCTGCTGCGCGCGCTCGGTCCCACCGTCGCCCGGCACCGGCTCGACCCCGCGCCCTTCCTCGGCCTGATCGCCGCCAACCGCCAGGACCAGCTGGTCCGCCGCTACGAGAGTTACGACGACCTGCTCGCCTACTGCGAGCTGTCCGCCAACCCCGTCGGCCGGCTCGTCCTCGCCCTCACCGGCACCGCCACTCCCGAGCGGATCCGCCGCTCCGACGCGATCTGCACCGCGCTCCAGATCGTCGAGCACCTCCAGGACGTCGCCGAGGACCTCGGCCGCGACCGGATCTACCTGCCCGCCGAGGACCTGAAACGCTTTCACGTCACCGAGGACGACCTGGACCGTCCCACGGCCGGGGCCTCCGTGCGTGCCCTGATCGCCTTCGAGGCCGACCGCGCCCGGGGCCTGCTCGACGCGGGTGCCCCGCTCGTCGGCAGCGTCCACGGCCGGCTCCGGCTGCTCCTCGCCGGCTTCACCGCCGGCGGGTACGCCGCCCTCGACGCGATCGCCGACGCCGGCTACGACGTCCTGCCCGGGCCGCCGAAGGCCGCCAAACCGAGTGTGATGCGCCGGGCGGGCGCCGTCCTGCTCGCGGCGCGGAGAGAGGGGTGAACCGGACAGTGGAGGGACAGTCCCAGCCGTCCGCGCCGGTCCAGGCCGCGTACAGCTACTGCGAGGCGGTGACCGGGCAGCAGGCCCGGAACTTCGCGTACGGCATCCGGCTCCTGCCGACCGAGAAGCGCCAGGCCATGTCGGCCCTGTACGCCTTCTCGCGGCGGGTCGACGACATCGGCGACGGCCCGCTGCCGCCCGCCGAGAAGCAGGAGCGCCTGGAGGCCACCCGCGCCCTGCTCGGCCGTATCCGGGCCGGCCGCGTCCACGAGGACGACACCGACCCGGTCGCCGTCGCCCTGGCCGACGCCGCCCGCCGCTTCCCGATCCCGCTCGGCGGGCTCGACGAGCTGATCGACGGCGTCCTCATGGACGTCCACGGCCGGACCTACGAGACCTGGGACGACCTCAAGGTCTACTGCCGCTGCGTGGCCGGCGCCATCGGGCGGCTGTCGCTCGGCGTCTTCGGCACCCAGCCCGGCGCCCCGGGCACGGAGCGGGCCGCCAAGGCCGCCGAGTACGCCGACACCCTCGGCCTGGCCCTGCAGCTCACCAACATCCTGCGCGACGTCCGCGAGGACGCCCTGGGCGGCCGTACCTACCTGCCGGCCGAGGACCTCGCCAAGTTCGGCTGCTCCGACGGCTTCGCCGCCGGCACCCCGTCCCCGGGTGCCGACTTCGCCGGACTCGTCCACTTCGAGGTCCGCCGCGCCCGCGCCCTGTTCGCCGAGGGCTACCGGCTCCTGCCGATGCTCGACCGGCGCAGCGGCGCCTGCGTCGCCGCCATGGCCGGCATCTACCGCCGGCTGCTCGACCGCATCGCCCGCGACCCCGCCGCCGTCCTGCGCGGCCGGGTCTCGCTGCCCGGTCACGAGAAGGCGTACGTCGCGGTGCGTGGCCTGTCCGGCCTCGACGCCCGCCATGTCTCCCGCCGTACGGTCAGGAGGCCCGCGTGAGGCCCGCCCGGGCAACCCGGGCCGCCGCCTCCGCGTCCCTTTCCGGGGTGGGGAACGCACCGCTCCGGGAGCCCGCCGCCGCAGGCGGGCCAGGGGAGCCAGGGAACTCACGGGAGGAGACCGCGTGACCGCAGACGACACCAGCCGCGCCCAGGGTGCCGCCGGCGCGGCACCCCCTGGTGACGGCCGCCCGCACGCCGTCGTCGTCGGCGGCGGGCTCGCCGGCGTCACCAGCGCGCTTCGACTGGCCGAGGCCGGCGTGCGGGTCACCCTGCTCGAGGGCCGGCCCCGGCTCGGCGGCCTCGCGTTCTCGTTCCGCCGCGGCGACCTCACCGTCGACAACGGACAGCACGTCTACCTGCGCTGCTGCACCGCGTACCGGTGGTTCCTGGACCGGATCCAGGGCGCCCACCTCGCCCCCGTCCAGCCGCGGCTCGACGTCCCCGTGCTCGACGTCGGCCATCCGCGCGGACCGCGGCTCGGCCGGCTGCGCCGCACCGGCCTGCCCGTACCCCTGCACCTCGGGTGGAGCCTGGCCACCTATCCGCACCTGTCGCTCGCCGAACGCGCGAGCGTCGGCCGCGCCGCGCTCGCCCTGCGCGGGCTCGATCCGGCCGACCCCGCTCTCGACGACGTCGCCTTCGGCGACTGGCTGCGCCGCCACGGCCAGTCCGCGCGCACGATCGAGGCGCTGTGGGACCTGGTCGGCGTCGCCACCCTCAACGCCACCGCGCCGCACGCCTCCCTTGGCCTCGCCGCGATGGTCTTCAAGACCGGACTGCTCTCCGACAACGGCGCCGCCGACATCGGCTGGGCCCGCGTCCCGCTCGGCGAGCTGCACGACACCCTCGCCCGCAAGGCCCTCGACGCCGTCGGCGTCCGCACCGAACTGCGCGCCAAGGCCGAACGGATCAGCCGCGCCGACGACGGCACCTGGACCGTCGAGATGCCGGGGGAGACCCTGCGGGCCGACGCCGTCGTCCTCGCCGTACCGCAGCGGGAGACCCACGCGCTGCTGCCCGACGGCGCCCTGGACGAGCCCGGCCGGCTGCTCGGCATCGACACCGCGCCCATCCTCAACGTGCACGTCGTCTACGACCGCAAGGTGCTCCGGCAGCCCTTCTTCACCGCGCTCGGCTCGCCGGTGCAGTGGGTCTTCGACCGGACCGAGTCGTCCGGCCTCACCGGCCCCGGCCAGTACCTCGCGGTCTCCCAGTCGGCCGCCCAGGACGACATCGACGAGCCGGTCGCCGCGCTGCGCGCCCGCTATCTGCCCGAGCTGGAGCGGCTGCTGCCGGCCGCCCGCGGCGCCGGGATCCGGGACTTCTTCGTGACCCGCGAACGCGCGGCCACGTTCGCCCCGACCCCCGGCGTCGGTCTGCTCCGCCCCGGCGCCCGTACCCGCGCGCCCGGCCTGTACCTGGCCGGCGCGTGGACCGCCACCGGCTGGCCCGCGACCATGGAGGGCGCCGTCCGCAGCGGCTTCACCGCCGCGAGCGCCGCGCTCGGCGCACTCGGCCGCCCCTATGACCATCCGCTGCAGGAGGCGGCATGAGTGTGAGTACCGGAACTAGAGGAGAAACCGTGCCGACTGTGCCCCCGGGGAATCCGGCCGTCGACACCGCGGACGTCGCCGCGCTGCTGGAGCGGGGCCGCGCCCTGTCCACGCCCGTGATGCGGGCGGCGATCGACCGCCTCGCGCCGCCCATGGACACCGTGGCCGCCTACCACTTCGGCTGGATCGACGCCGCGGGCAACCCGACCGAGGCCGACAGCGGCAAGGCCGTCCGGCCCGCGCTGGCGCTGATCTCGGCCGAGGCGGCGGGCGCCGCCCCGGAGGTCGGTGTCGTCGGCGCCGTCGCCGTGGAGCTCGTGCACAACTTCTCGCTGCTGCACGACGACCTGATGGACGGCGACGAGCAGCGCCGCCACCGCGACACGGTCTGGAAGGTGCACGGCCCGGCCCAGGCCATCCTCGTCGGCGACGCGATGTTCGCGCTGGCCAACGAGCTGCTGCTGGAGCTCGGCACCGTCGAGGCCGGCCGCGCCACCCGCCGGCTGACCATCGCCACCCGCAAGCTCATCGACGGGCAGGCACAGGACATCTCCTACGAGCACCGCGAGCGCGTCAGCGTCGAGGAGTGCCTGGAGATGGAGGGCAACAAGACCGGCGCCCTGATCGCCTGCGCCGTCTCCATCGGTGCCGTCCTCGGCGGCGCCGACGACCGCACCGCCGACAAGCTGGAGGAGTACGGCTACCACCTGGGCCTCGCGTTCCAGGCCGTCGACGACCTCCTCGGCATCTGGGGCGACCCGGAGTCCACCGGCAAGCAGACCTGGAGCGACCTGCGCCAGCGCAAGAAGTCCCTGCCGGTCGTCGCCGCCCTCGCGGCGGGCGGCCCGGCCTCCGAGCGGCTCGCCGAGCTGCTCGCCGCCGACGCCAAGAGCAGCGAGTTCGACTCGTTCTCCGAGGAGGAGTTCGCCACCCGCGCCGCCCTCATCGAGGAGGCCGGCGGCCGCGAGTGGACCTCCCAGGAGGCCCGCCGCCAGCACGCCGTCGCCGTCCGCGCGCTGCACGAGGTGGAGCTCCCGGAGCAGGTCCGGGACCAGCTCGTGGCACTGGCCGATTTCGTCGTCGTACGGAAGAGATGATCGCCATCGCTCTGATATAGCTGCGCAGTCGCCGGCCGGTGTCATCGGGCACCGGCCGACGGCAGACCCGAGAAAGCAGAAGTACGCGGAAGCACACTGAACTGCACGAAGGGGACGCCATGACAGCGACGACCGACGGGAACGCCGGGGCCATGGGACCCCGGGCGACCGCGGCCAGCGACACGACCACTGATTCCACCGATTCCAGCGGGATTGCCGGGATTGCCGGGCTCGACGGCGATACCGGCACGGCCTTCACGGACGCGACGACTGTCACCGGCGCGACGACCGCCACGGCGACGCACGCGGTCACGACCGCGACCACCACGACCGCGACCACCACGGCCGCGACGACCACCACGGCCGCGACGACCACCACGGCCGGCGACGCGCCCGCCGGCATCGGAGCGGGCGACCTCGACGAGGCCGCCGAGCGCGCCGCCCAGCGCTCCATCGCCCACCTCCTCGGCCGCCAGGACGACGAGGGCTGGTGGAAGGGCGACCTGGAGACCAACGTCACCATGGACGCCGAGGACCTCCTGCTCCGCCAGTTCCTGGGCATCCTCGACCCCGAGACCACCCGCGCCGCGGCTCTCTTCATCCGGGGCGAGCAGCGCGAGGACGGCACCTGGGCCACCTTCCACGGCGGGCCCGGCGAACTCTCCACCACCATCGAGGCGTACGTCGCCCTGCGGCTCGCCGGCGACGAGCCGGACGCCCCGCACATGGCGTGCGCCGCGACCTGGATCCGCGGCGAGGGCGGCATCGCCGCCTCCCGGGTCTTCACCCGGATCTGGCTGGCTCTGTTCGGCTGGTGGCGCTGGGACGACCTGCCCGAACTGCCGCCCGAGATGGTCTTCCTGCCGCGCTGGTTCCCGCTCAACATCTACGACTTCGGCTGCTGGGCCCGGCAGACGATCGTGCCGCTCACGGTCGTCTCCGCCAAGCGGCCGGTGCGGCCCGCCCCGTTCCCGCTGGACGAGCTGCACACCGACCCGGCCCGCCCGAACCCGGTCAAGCCCATGGCCCCGGCGGCCAGTTGGGACGGGGTCTTCCAATGCCTCGACAAGGGGCTGCACTTCTACCGGAAGATCGCCCCGCGCCGGCTGCGGAAGATCGCCACCGACGTCGCCGCGCGCTGGATCGTCGAACGCCAGGAAAATGACGGATGTTGGGGCGGAATCCAGCCACCCGCCGTCTACTCCGTGATCGCCCTGTATCTGCTCGGCTACGACCTGGGACATCCCGTCATGCGGGCCGGTCTCGCGTCCCTGGACCGCTTCGCGGTCTGGCGCGAGGACGGCGCCCGCATGATCGAGGCGTGCCAGTCCCCGGTCTGGGACACCTGCCTCGCCACCATCGCGCTCGCCGACGCGGGCGTCCCGGCCGACCATCCCGCGCTCGTGAAGGCCGCCGACTGGATGCTCGGCGAGGAGATCGTCCGCAAGGGCGACTGGGCCGTCCGGCGCCCCGGACTCCCGCCGGGCGGCTGGGCGTTCGAGTTCCACAACGACAACTACCCCGACATCGACGACACCGCCGAGGTCGTCCTCGCGCTCCGCCGGGTCGAGCACCCCCACCCGGAACAGCGGGACGCGGCCGTCGCGCGCGGAGTGCGCTGGAACCTCGGCATGCAGTCGAAGAACGGCGCCTGGGGCGCCTTCGACGCCGACAACACCAGCCCCTTCCCCAACCGGCTGCCGTTCTGCGACTTCGGCGAGGTCATCGACCCTCCCTCGGCCGACGTCACCGCCCACGTGGTCGAGATGCTCGCCTACGAGGGCCGGGCCGATGACCCGCGCACCCGGCGGGGCGTCGACTGGCTGCTCGCCGAACAGGAGCCCACCGGCGCCTGGTTCGGCCGTTGGGGCGTCAACTACGTCTACGGCACGGGGTCGGTGGTGCCGGCTCTCGTCGCGGCCGGACTGCCCCGTACGCACGCGGCGATCCGGCGGGCCGTCGCCTGGCTCGGCTCCGTCCAGAACGAGGACGGCGGCTGGGGCGAGGACCTGCGCTCGTACCGGATGCCGCACTGGGTCGGACAGGGCACCTCCACCGCCTCCCAGACCGCCTGGGCGCTGCTCGCGCTGCTCGCGGCCGGCGAGCGGGAGTCCGAGGCGGCGCGGCGCGGTGTCACCTGGTTGGTCGAGCGGCAGCGGACGGACGGCTCCTGGGACGAGCCGGAGTTCACCGGCACCGGATTCCCCTGGGACTTCTCCATCAACTACCACCTCTACCGGCAGGTCTTCCCGCTCACCGCGCTCGGCCGCTACGTCAACGGCGAGCCCGCGCCGCGCGGCCGGGAGAGCGGCTGATGCCCCCGGAGCCGGCCGCCGAGGCCGCCGGAGCGGCCGGGGGCCCCGCGATCCCCGGCGCGGCCGGTGCGCCCGGGGCCGGACGGCCGGACGAGGGCGTCCCCGTCGCCGTGCCGCCGCTGCTCGTGGCCTGCGCGCTGGGCATCGAGAAGCTGGCGCTGCGAAGTGGCGACCGGGGTGGCGCGCCCGTGCCGCTGACCGTCGTACGGACCGGGATGGGCCCGGCGCACGCGCGCCGGGCCGTCGCCCGGGCCCTCGGCCGGGAGCCCTGGCGGGACGCGGCGGTCGTCGCCTCCGGCTTTTGCGCGGGCCTGGCCCCCGGCATGCACCCCGGTGACGTCGTCGTCGCCGAGGAGACCCGGGACGCCGACGGCGCCACGCCCTGTGACGGCACCGCGCTGCTCGTGGAGGCCCTCGCCCGGGCGCTGCCCGGCCGTACCGTCCACACCGGCCCGCTGACCGGCTCCGACCACGTGGTGCGGGGCCCCGAGCGGTCCGCGCTGCGGGCCGGCGGGGCCATCGCCGTCGACATGGAGTCGGCGGCCACCCTGCGGACGGCGCTCACGGCCGGTCCACGCCCGGTTGCGGCCGTACGGGTGGTCGTGGACGCTCCAGAACATGAACTGGTCAGGATCGGCACCGTGCGCGGGGGAATATCGGCGTTCCGCGTGCTGCGTGCGGTCCTCCCCGCATTTTTCGAATGGCACCGTTCTTTACTGCTTCCCAGGAGGTGAATGAGACATGGCCATGCCGCTCCGTCAGTCCATCCGGGTCGGTACCTATCTCTTCGAACAGAAGCTCCGCAAGCGGGAGAGGTTCCCGCTGATCGTCGAGCTGGAGCCGCTGTTCGCGTGCAATCTCAAGTGCGAGGGCTGCGGCAAGATCCAGCACCCGGCGGGCGTTCTCAAGCAGCGGATGCCGGTCGCCCAGGCGGTCGGCGCCGTGCTGGAGTCCGGGGCGCCGATGGTGTCCATCGCGGGCGGCGAGCCGCTGATGCACCCTCAGATCGACGAGATCGTGCGTCAGTTGGTGGCCAGACGGAAGTACGTCTTCCTGTGCACGAACGCGATGCTGCTGCGCAAGAAGATGGAGAAGTTCACCCCGTCGCCCTACTTCGCCTTCGCCGTGCACATCGACGGACTGCGGGAGCGGCACGACGAATCCGTCGCCAAGGAGGGCGTGTTCGACGAGGCGGTGGCGGCCATCAAGGAAGCCAAGCGGCGCGGCTTCCGGGTCACCACCAACTCGACCTTCTTCAATACCGACACCCCGCAGACCGTCATCGAGGTGCTCAACTTCCTCAACGACGACCTCCAGGTCGACGAGATGATGATCTCGCCCGCCTATGCCTACGAGAAGGCGCCCGACCAGGAGCACTTCCTGGGTGTCGAGCAGACCCGGGAGCTCTTCAGGAAGGCGTTCGCCGGCGGCAACCGGCGCCGCTGGCGGCTCAATCACTCGCCGCTCTTCCTGGACTTCCTGGAAGGCAAGGCGGACTTCTCGTGCACCGCCTGGGCGATCCCCAACTACTCCCTGTTCGGCTGGCAGCGCCCCTGCTACCTGATGAGCGACGGCTACGTCCCCACGTACCGCGAACTCGTCGAGGACACCGACTGGGACAAGTACGGCCGCGGCCGCGACCCGCGCTGCGCCAACTGCATGGCGCACTGCGGCTACGAGCCCACCGCCGTCCTCGCCACCATGGGCTCGCTCAAGGAGTCGCTGCGCGCGGTCCGCGAGACAGTCACCGGGAACGGCCCGTCGTGACCGGGGAGTTCGACCTCCGGGCGCTGCTCGCAGAGCGCGGCGGCGAGCGCTACGACCTGCACGCCCGCCACCTCAACCACCAACTGCCCCGCATGCTCCACACCCTGGGGTTCGACAAGGTGTACGAGCGGGCCGAAGGCGCCCACTTCTGGGACGCCGACGGCAACGAGTATCTCGACATGCTCGCCGGCTTCGGCGTCATGGGCCTCGGCCGGCACCATCCGGTCGTCCGCAAGGCCCTGCACGACGTCCTCGACGCGCAGCTCGCCGACCTCACCCGCTTCGACTGCCAGCCGCTGCCCGGCCTCCTCGCCGAGCGGCTGCTGGCGCACAGTCCGCACCTGGACCGGGTCTTCTTCGGCAACAGCGGCACCGAGGCCGTGGAGACCGCCCTCAAGTTCGCCCGGTACGCCACGGGCCGGCCGCGCGTCGTCTACTGCGCGCACGCCTTCCACGGGCTCACCACCGGCGCCCTCTCCGTGAACGGCGAGAAGGGCTTCCGGGACGGCTTCGCCCCGCTCCTGCCCGACACGGCGATCGAACTCGGCGACCTCGACGCCCTGGAGCGCGAGCTGCGCAAGGGCGACGTGGCCGGCTTCGTCCTGGAACCCATCCAGGGCAAGGGCGTCCACGCCGCCCCGCACGGCTTCCTGCGCGCCGCCCAGGAGCTGCTGCACCGGCACGGCGCCCTGCTCATCGCCGACGAGGTGCAGACCGGCCTCGGCCGGACCGGTGACTTCTACGCGTACCAGCACGAGGAAGGCGTCGAGCCCGACCTGGTCTGCGTCGCGAAGGCGCTCTCGGGCGGCTACGTGCCGGTCGGCGCCACGATCGGCAAGGACTGGATCTTCAAGAAGGTCTACTCCTCGATGGACCGGGTGCTCGTCCACTCGGCCAGCTTCGGCTCCAACGCCCAGGCGATGGCCGCCGGACTCGCCGTGCTCTCCGTCATGGAGTCCGAGGACACCGTCGCGCACGTCCGCCGGACCGGGGACCTGCTCGCCGGCCGGCTGCGGGAGCTCGTACCGCGCTACGAACTCCTCAAAGAGATCCGCGGCCGCGGCCTGATGATCGGCATCGAGTTCGGCAAGCCGAAGTCCCTCGGTCTGCGCGGCCGCTGGACCATGCTCCAGGCGGCCCGCAAGGGGCTCTTCGCCCAGATGGTCGTGGTGCCGCTGCTCCAGCGCCACCGGATCCTCACCCAGGTCTCCGGCGACCATCTGGAGGTCATCAAGCTGATCCCGCCGCTGGTCATCGACGAGAAGGACGTCGACCGCTTCGTCACCGCCTTCACCGCGGTGATGGACGACGCCCACGGAGGCGGCGGACTCCTCTGGGACTTCGGGAAAACACTGGTCAAGCAGGCTGTGGCGGCCTCCTAGCGGCCCGCGCCGGGGCCCTGCCCGATCAGGTTTTGCCTCTGGGGCAATAAATTTGCCTCAGAGGCACGATCCTGGCCCAATGGACGCATGGACCACGCTACCGACGTCCTGCAGGACGTCGCCCCGCAGCTGCGGGCCCTGCGGCGCCGCCGGGGGCTCACGCTGGAGGGCGCCGCCCAGCGGGCCGGGCTCTCACCGGCGCACCTCTCCCGGCTGGAGACGGGGAACCGGCAGCCCTCGCTGCCCATGCTGCTCTCCCTCTCCCGTATCTACGGTACGACGGTCTCCGAGCTGCTGGGCGAGACGCCGCCCGAGCGTGACCCGATCGTCCGGGCCGGCCGCTCGGAGCCGGTGGAGGCCGACGGCTGGATCTACCGCCAGGCCGGCGGCGCCGGACGCGCCATGCAGTGCCTGCGCGTCCACATCCCCTTCGCCACCAGCACCGACATCGTCCGGGTCCACCCCGGCGAGGAGTGGATCCACGTCCTGGAAGGACGGGTCCGGCTCGCGCTCGGCGACGCCGTGCACGTCCTCGATCCCGGGGACAGCGCCCACTACGACTCGCTCACCCCGCACCGGGTGGGCGCGGCCACCCAGGCCGGGGCCGAGCTGCTGTTCGTCCACACCCTGATCCAGAGTCCCGTTGCCGAGCTGTGCCTCGGCAACGGGACCCCCCACAGCCGCTGAGCCCCCAGAAAGGATTCGAAATGTCCGACAAGTCCGCACCGGTCACCGGTGAAGAGCGTGGTGGCGGCAAGTTCCCCAAGGGGCTCGTGCTCCGGCTGTTCGCCTACCTCATCGCGGGCCACCTGTTCGCCGGCTTCCTCTACCTGCTCTTCGAGATGGGCGGCGGCCAGTAACGGCGCCGGGCGAGAGTCCGGGGGGCCCGATCCGGAAGTCGGGTCCTCACGCCCCCGCGGCCGCCCCTGTGAGCAGCCGTCCCCTGAGCCGCTCACGGGTCTCCTGGGCCAGCCCCAGGCCCGTCAGGAGATACGCGTCGACCGAGCCCCAGGTCGACTCGATGGTCGCGAACGCGGCGCGCAGGTACTCCACCCGCGCGTCGAAGAGCGGGGCCAGCAGCTCCATCACCTCCGGTGACATCCCGTCCGGAGCGGTGGAGCTGCGCTCTATTTTGTAGCGCCGGTGCGGGGCGTTGGACTTCAGATAGTCCGCCTCGATCGCCTCCCGCTCGACCCCGACCGCCAGCAGGGAGATCGCGATCGCGAGCCCCGCCCGGTCCTTGCCGGCCGCGCAGTGCATCAGCGCCGGAACGCTCTCCCCGGCCATCGTGTGCAGGATCCGGCTGTGCTCCGCGGTCCGCTCGACGATCATCCGCTGGTACGAGTGGGTCATCCGGCCCGCCGCCTGGCCCTCGCCCAGGATCCCGCGCAGCTGCGCCAGTTCGCCGGAGCGCACCAGCTTCCAGAAGTCCTTGCCGTCGGCGGGGTCGCTGAGCGGGATGTTCACGTTCGTCACGCCGGGCAGGGCCACGTCCGGCCCCTCCAGGCGTCGGTCGGCGTCGTTGCGGAGGTCGAACACCGTGTGCAGGGACAGGGTGGTGAGGAAGGCCGCGTCCTCGGTGGTGGCGTGCGCCAGGTGGCCGCTGCGGAAGAGCCGCCCGGCGCGGACGGCCCGGCCGTCCGCGGTCGGCAGTCCGCCCAGGTCACGGAAGTTGCGTACGCCGGTGAGTTCGGGCTCGGTCGTCTCGCGCGTCACGGTCGCTCCTGCTCTCGGGATCGTTATTCCGGCATCATCCCGGGGCCTGCTTCAGGGTGCACCCCTCGGGGGTAATGATGAGCGATCTGTCCGAATTGCTGGGTTCGGTATAACGCGCCCTGGTTACTGGGGAGATGGGAATCCGGACGTGAGCAGCGTCATATGCTGACGGACCGTTGTTGATCGTCTTTTCCAATTCCCTTCAGGGAAAGGAAAACCGAGAGTCCGTCATCGGCGCGGAGTGACGGGAATTCCGTCCGGAAAGGACGCGATCATGGGAAAAGGGATTACGGCGGCTTGTTCCCGTCGACTTCGCTCGTCTAGCGTCGCGTTCACTCCGGACGGACCGCCGAATCCTGCCACCGCCCGGAATCCGCACTCACCCGTACTCGGCAGGAGCGGGGGACCCAGGTAACACGCCGGTCCCTCGGCGCTCGCAAAGGCGCGTCACGAAGGACGGCTCGGGGTGAAGCCGCGTACCCACGCGGCCGGACATCTCCCGTCCGAACCCGACAGCTCACCTCGCAGGCGACGGAGAGGAATTCGTCATGCCCGCGAAGGGTAAGCACCGCCGTCGCAGGATCCGCCCGTTCGGCCGGGGACTCGCCGCCGCGAGCGCCGGCGGCGCCGTCGTCGCGCTGCCGCTGATCGGCGCGACCGGCGCCCACGCCGCCGAGCCCGCCGCCGTGCCCCGGCACGCCGTCGCCGCGGCGGTCCCCGCGGCCGTTCCCGCCGCGGGCCCGGCCGCCACCTTCGGTGCCGGCGCCCCGGCGAAGGCGTACACCGTGGTGCGCGGGGACCATCTGTCCAAGATCGCCGCCGAGCACCGGCTGGCCGGCGGCTGGCACCAGCTGTACCGCGACAACCGCCAGACCGTCGGCGAGAACCCGTCGCTGATCTTCCCGGGCACGAAGCTCGTCCTCCGCGCCGCGCACACCGGCCAGGCCCCCGCCGCGCCGAAGGCTGCCGCCCCGCAGGACGACGCGCGGAGCGCCGGCGCGTCCGCCGCCCGCGCCTCGCGCGGCGGCGAGCGCACCGCCGCCGCCCCGGCCACCGGGACCGCCGCCCCGGCGTCCTCCTCGGCCTCCGCGTCTTCGTCCACCGGGTCTTCGTCCACCGGGTCTTCGTCCACCGGGACTTCTTCCACCGGGTCCTCGGCCGCGCCTTCCTCCTCGGCCTCGGCGTCCGCGTCGACCGGCGCGACCTCCTCCTCCGGCTGGGGCGCCCCCGTCAGCGGCGGCACCTCCACCCCGTACCGCGCCTCCGGCTCCCTGTGGTCCTCCGGCTACCACACCGGTGTCGACTTCACCGCCGCCACCGGCACCACCGTCCGCGCGGTCGGCCCCGGCACCGTCTACTCCGCCGGCTGGGGCGGCTCGTACGGCAACCAGGTCGTGATCAAGCACGCCGACGGCACCTACTCCCAGTACGGGCACCTCTCGTCGATCTCCGTCTCCGCCGGCCAGACCGTCACCGGCGGCCAGCAGATAGGCCTCTCCGGCGCGACCGGCAACGTGACCGGCCCGCACCTGCACTTCGAGATGCGCACCGGGCCGGACTACGGCTCCGACATCGACCCGCTGGCCGCCCTGCGGCAGCACGGCGTCAGCGTCTGATCCGAGGCGGCGGACCGAAGCCCCCGGCGCACCCGCGCCGGGGGTTTTCCCGTATTCCGATTTGGTCGAATCTTTATCGGTGGCATATATCACCCGTCGTCAACCCCTCCTTACGGTCGCGTAGGTCACATCCGTCCGGGAAAGATGCTCCCGTGGCAGACGATTCGACAACCAGAGACAAGAACGCGTTCGGGTCGTACGCGGCGATCGGTGACAGCTTCACGGAGGGCGTCGGCGACCCCGGGCCCGACGGGACGTTCGTCGGCTGGGCGGACCGTTTCGCGGTCCTGCTGGGCGACCGGATGCCGGAGGACGACGCCTTCCGCTACGCCAACCTGGCCGTACGGGGGCGCCTGCTCGACCAGATCGTCACGGAACAGATCCCGCGGGCGAAGGAACTCGCCCCGGACCTGGTGACCATCTGCGCCGGCGGCAACGACATCATCCGCCCCGGCACGGACCCCGACGACGTCGCCGAGCGCTTCGAGAGCGCCATCGCCGACCTGAGCTCCGCCGTCGGCACCGTCATGGTGGCGACCGGCTTCGACACCCGCGACGTGCCGCTGCTCAAGCACCTGCGCGGCAAGATCGCCACGTACAACGGGCACGTACGGGCCGTCGCCGACCGCTACGGCTGCCCGGTACTCGACCTGTGGTCGCTGCGGTCCGTCCAGGACCGCCGCGCCTGGGACGACGACCGGCTGCACCTCTCGCCCGAGGGGCACACCAGGGTCGCGCTGCGCGCCGCCCAGGTCCTCGGCCTGGAGGTGCCGGCCGACCCCGAGCAGGCGTGGCCGCCGCAGGC
The DNA here is from genome assembly GCF_040635425.1 of Streptomyces laurentii. Taxonomy (NCBI): domain Bacteria; kingdom Bacillati; phylum Actinomycetota; class Actinomycetes; order Kitasatosporales; family Streptomycetaceae; genus Streptomyces; species Streptomyces laurentii. Next base: position 15,359 of record NZ_JBEYHT010000083.1, read on the forward strand.
GCCGCGCGGCACCCTGGAGGTCCGCAAGGACGACATGCACTGGGCGAAGGAGTACCTCGTCCCGTGGATCGGCCGCCGGCTGCGCGGCGAGAGCTCCGGCGATCACGTCGAGGCCAAGCGTCCCGACCTGCTCCCGCTGTAACCGCTCGCCCCGGCGCCGGCCCCGTTCCGCTGACACGTACAGCGGCGGGGCCGGCGTCGTCGTGTCCCCAGGCGGGGAGGGGCGAGGCGAGGTGTGGTGGCGGGGCCGGTGGAGCCGCGCCGCGCCGCGGCGGGAGAATCCGGTCATGACATCTTCCGCACCGCGGTCCGGCGGCGCCGCCGGCGGCCGGGGTTACCTGCTGGACAACGCGCAGGCCGAGGCGGGCACCCGCTTCGACGCGCTCGGGGCGCTGTTCGACCCGTCGACCTTCCGGCACTTCGAGCACCTGGGCGTCGCCCCCGGCTGGCGCTGCTGGGAGGTCGGGGCCGGCGGCACGTCCGTCGTGGACTGGCTGGCCGACCGGGTCGGACCGGCCGGCCGGGTCGTCGCGACCGACATCGACACCTCCTGGGCCGCCGGCGCGGTCCGCCCGGGCGTCGAGGTGCTGCGCCACGACGTGGGCGCCGACGCGCCGCCCGGCGACGGCTTCGACCTGATCCACGCGCGGCTGGTACTGGTGCACGTGGCCGACCGGGACCGGGCCCTCGCCGCGATGGCCGGGGCGCTGCGGCCGGGCGGCCGGCTGCTCCTGGAGGACGCCGACCCGGCCGCGCAGCCGCTGATCTGCCTGGACGAGTACGGGCCCGAGCAGGCTCTCGCCAACAAGCTCCGGGCCGGCTTCCGGAAGCTGCTCGCGGCGCGCGGAGCCGACCTCGCGTACGGCCGCCGGCTGCCCCGGCTGCTGCGCGAGGCGGGACTCGTGGACGTCGCCGCCGACGCGTACTTCCCGATCGCGTCCCCCGCCTGCGACGTCCTGGAGGCGGCGACGGTCCGGCAGGTGCGCGGCAAGCTGGTGGCGGCGGGCCTCGCGACCGACGAGGAGATCGACCGTCACCTCGCGAACGTCGACGCGGGGCGCCTCGACCTCGCGACCTCCCCGATGATCTCGGCCTGGGGCCGCCGTCCCTGATCCGCCGGACGACGGCTAATAACCCCCGAAGAAGCCGCCGCCGTATCCGCCGTGGCCCTCGCCGACGCCGTCGTAGTCCCGTTCGGGGCCGCGGTGCCGGCGGCCCGCTCGCGTACCGCCGCCGGAATCCGGAGCGGGCGAGGGACGCGGGGGCGGGGCGTCGGGCAGCGGCACCTCGCGGGAGGACCGCCACCCCCGCTCCGTGAACTCGGACCACCATGCCTCGAACGCCCCGGGCTCGTCGGGCAGCGCGCACTCGTCCCGGACCCGCTCCGTGGCCCCGTCCTCCCAGCGGACGTCCGTCAGACCGTGCACGTCCCCGAGCCGGTACAGCTCCCGCTCCAGACCGCGGGCCGACAGGGGCTCCTCGGATCGCAGCGGGTGCGTCGACGAGGGCCCGGGCGCGGGCTCCGTACCGGGGACGTCGTGCCGGTACACGTAGATCTCGTCCCGCGGCGGTACGGCCTCGACGACCGCCCACCCCCACACCCGCCGTCGCGCCTCCACCTCGGCGTACCGGCGCTCGATCACGTCCCGTACGGGCGCGTAGTCGTTCTCGGCGGCCGTCAGCGCCTCCAGGCACCTGCGCTCCGCCCGGCGCCGGGCCCACCGGGCGCCCCGTGTGTGCGCCCGCCTCGCCTCCAGGAGCGCGGCGTCGAACCGTTCCGCGGCCGTCCGCCACGCGTGCTCCTCGGCGCCGGTGCCCAGGACGGCCGTCGAGCCGACGTACCTGCCCTCGGTCCGCCCTCTGACGGGGTAATACGTGCACGGCTGCCCCAGGACGCGGACCGTCGTCTTCGGCACTTTGATCACCACGAGGTCCGCCGCCTCGTCCCGTCGGGTCATGAGACCACCTCCCGGCGCGCCATGATCCGCCCTGCGGGGAGGGGAGGAAATGCCTCCGCCGCCGGGCCGGGCACGGGTGTCCCGGCCGTACGCATCGGGCCCGGCAGGCGCGTCCGGCGGCATCCGGATCCCGATGTCGGCGCTGTCAGCCGCCGTTCGACCGCGCGCCCGGGCGGGCGCCGCCCGTGCCCGCCGCGCCGTTCCGGGGCAGGGACGCGAGGCCCAGTTCGCGGGCGAGGGCCGCGTCCGCCCAGGCCAGCATGGTGGTGCGGGGGAGCGCGCCGGGGTACGCGGTCATCTGGACGGCCAGGCCGTCGAGGAACGCGGTCAGCCGCCAGACCGCGGCGACCGGGTCGGGGCACTCGAACTCGCCCGCGGCCACGCCCTGCACGATGACCGCCGCCAGCTGGTCCTTCCAAGCCCGGTCCAGCGCGCCGGCGACCTCGCGCAGCGCCGGTTCGCGCGGGCCGGCGGCCCAGCACTCGATCCACAGCCGCCAGCCCTCGGCACGGCCGGTCGGGGCGTACCAGCGGACCGCGGAACGCAGTCGGCGGACCGCCGTGGTGCGCCGGCCGAGCAGGGTGCGCAGCCGGGCCAGATCCTCCTCGGCCGCGTACGCGAACGCGGCCGTGACCAGCTGTTCCTTGGTCGCGAAGTGATAGAGGACGAGGGCGTTGCTGACCCCGAGCTCCGCGGCGACGTCGGCGATACGGACCGCCGTGACACCCCGGGCGCCGATCTGGAGGACGGTCGCCCGCAGCAGTTCCTGCCGTCGCTCGGCCACGTTCACCCGCACTTTCGCCACGCCTCGCACCCTACACAGACATGACCGGTGCATGATCATCCGTCCGTCGTGTCGCCGGGGCCCGAGCCGGATGCCCTCCGGACGGGGGCCGGAGACGGGTGGCGCCCGGCGGTCGGCGCACATAATGAGAAGACTTCTCGACTCCAGGAGGCCCTGTGACCGGCACCGGCTCCGATCCCTCGCTGCGGGCGCGGCTGCGCGGCCTGCGCCCCGCGGCCTTCGGCGCCGACGCGACGGGAGAGCGCCTGGCGCGCATCCGCCGCTCCCCGCACTTCGCCGACGGGGTCTTCGTGAACCCCGATCCGACCCGGCCCCGGCCGTCCGCTTCGGCGGTCGAGTTCGCCAAGGTGTACTTCGAGAAGGAAGCGCGGGCCCGCCGCGCCCCCGCCGGCCGGATCCCCGTCCACCCGACCACGGTCGCCGATCTGGCCCGCCCGCCGGCCACCGGGCTGCGCCTCACCTGGATGGGGCATTCCAGCGTCCTCGCCGAGATCGACGGGCGCCGGGTGCTGTTCGACCCGGTGTGGGGCGACCGCTGCTCGCCCTTCGACTTCGTCGGGCCGAAGCGGCTGCACCCCGTGCCCGCGCCGCTGGCCTCCCTCGGCCCGGTCGACATCGTCGTCATCTCGCACGACCACTACGACCATCTCGACCTCCCGACGATCAAGGCGCTGGCCACCAGCGACACCCTGTTCGCGGTCCCGCTCGGGGTCGGCGCCCACCTGGAGCACTGGGGCGTGTCGCCCTCCCGGCTGCGCGAGCTGGACTGGAACGAGTCCACCGGCGTCGGCGACCTGTGCCTCACCGCGACCCCGGCCCGGCACTTCTGCGGGCGCGGCCTGCGCAACCAGCAGCACACCCTGTGGGCCTCCTGGGTGGTCGAGGGGCCCGAGCACCGCATCTACCACAGCGGGGACACCGGCTACTTCTCCGGATTCCGGGAGATCGGCGCCGCGCACGGCCCGTTCGACGCGACCATGATCCAGATCGGCGCGTACTCCGAGTACTGGCCGCAGGGGCGGCAGGACGGCGCGCCGCTGCCCGGCGCCTGGCCGGACATCCACATGAATCCCGCGCAGGGCGTCCAGAGCCATCTCGACCTTCAGCAGGGCCGCGCGGACGGCGTGTTGCTGCCGATCCACTGGGGGACCTTCAACCTCTCCCTGCACGCCTGGGCCGAGCCGGGCGAGTGGACGATGGCCGCGGCCGGCGCGGTCGGGCAGGCGCTCGCCGTACCCGTTCCCGGGCAGCCGTTCGAGCCGGGCGGGGAGCTTCCGGCGCGGCCGTGGTGGCGGGACGTCTCGCCGGCGGTCACGCGCACATGGCCGGTGCCGGAGCGTCCGGAGCTGCCGGTACGCGACTTCGATCTGGTACGCGAGGACTGAGCCGGGGGCGGTTCGCCGCGCCGCCCGGTCCGGGTCTCAGCGCGGCCGCAGCGAGGCGAGGACCAGGTCGACGCTCTGTTCGGCCACGGCCGGTGTGACGGGGCCGTGGCCGAACAGGGCCCGGTAGTACAGCGGTGCGGCCAGGGCGTCCAGGATGAACTCCAGGTCGAAGTCCGCCTGGATCTCCCCGCGTTCGACGGCGGCCCGCAGCCGGCGGGCGGTGGAGGCCCGGCGCGGCTGGAACACGGAGTCCAGGAAGTCCTGGTGCAGCGCGGGCTGTTGGGACAGATCCGCCACCAGCGCGGGCAGGACCCGGCTCACCCCGGTCGAGGTGAAGGCCGCGACCAGCGTGCCGACACCGGTGAGCAGATCGGCCCTCAAGTCGCCCGTGTCCGGCGTCGGTTCGGAGCCGAGGGCCGAGGCGACGGCCTCCGCCACCAGATGCTGTTTCGACGGCCAGCGGCGGTAGATGGCGGGCCGGTAGACGCCCACACGGGAGGCGACCGCGCTGATCGAGGTCGCCGCGTACCCGCTCTCCTCCAGCAGGTCGAGCGTGGCGCGCAGGACGGCCCGGTCGATCTCCGGGTCCTTCTTGCGTCCGGCCGTACGGGCGGTGGCGTCGGGAACTGACGAACTGCGGGGCACGGGGCCGCCTTCCGGTGCGGTACGAGGTCTCACGCGCCCAGTCTGCCGGGCCGCCCGGCAAGGGTGGATCAGGCACCGCCTAGTGACGGCGAACCGTGCCGACGCGGCTCTCTATTTTGATTCAGTTCGTACTGTATCGTAATCGCCCTTCGATCCTCCTCCGTGCCTCGACCAGATCGGACCGCGTCCATGCACCCGCGCCCGCCCGCTTCCGAACCGGAAACCGACCACCTCGCACCGGGGTCGCCCGCGCCGTCCGGCGCCGGGGCCCTGCTCCTCGTGGCCCTCGCCCTCGTCGCCTTCGACTTGCGCGCGCCCCTGACCTCCGTCGCCCCCCTCCTCGCGCCGCTCCGCGGCGACCTGCGGCTCGGCGACACCGCCGCGGGCGTGCTCACCTCGCTGCCCGTGCTGTGCCTGGGCGTGTTCGCGTTCGCCGCCCCGCGCCTCGCCCGCCGCCACTCCACCCGCACCCTGCTGATCGTCGCGCTCGGCATCCTGGCCCTCGGCGGAGCCGTTCGTGCCGGAGGTTCACCCATGGCGCTGTTCGCCGGCACCGTGCTGGTGGCCGCGCCGATCGGGATCGCCAACGTGCTGATCCCCGGGCTCATCAAGCAGCGCTTCCCGCGCTCCGTGCCGCGTGTGTCCGCGTTCTATTCGGGCGCGCTCACCTTCGGCGCCGCCGCCGGACCCGCCGTCGCGGTCCCGCTCGCCGCGGCCACCGGGTCGGCCTGGCGCGTCCCGCTGCTCCTGCTCGTCGTTCCGCCGGCGGTCGTGACGGCCGTGGTGGTGCGGGTCGGCCTCGACCGGACGCGCGGCCGGAAGCCGGCTTCGGAGCCCGCCCCCGCCCCCGCTGCCGGCTCCGCTCCCGCTCCCGCTGCCGGCCCTCTCCCCGGCCCCGCCCCCGCCGGTCGGCCCGCCCCGCTGTGGCGGAGCGCGCTCGCCTGGCAGGTGACGCTGTTCTTCGGCGCCCAGGCGCTTCTCTCGTACACCGTCTTCGGCTGGCTGCCGACGATGTGGCAGGGGCGCGGCCCGAGCCCGGCCTCCGCCGGACTCGCCCTGTCCCTCTGCAACGCCGTGGGCGTGCTCGGTGCCTGGCTGCTGGCCGTCTCCGGGCGGCGGTTCGCCGACCAGCGGGCCGCGGGCGTGACCGTGGCCTGTCTGACCGCGACCGGCCTCACGGGCGTCGTCGCCGGACCGTATGTGCTGCTCTGGCCGTCCGTCGCCGTTCTCGGCCTCGGGCTCGGCGCCGGATTCGCCCTCGCGCTCGGCCTGTTCGCCCTGCGCGCCCCCGACACGCCGACCACCGCCGCGCTGTCCGCGATGGGCCAGGGCATCGGCTATCTCATCGGTGTCCTGGGCCCGCTGGGCGCGGGCGCCCTGCATGACGTCACCGGCACCTGGACCTGGCCGCTCGCCGGACTCCTGATCGCCTGCGCGTCCCAAGCCGCGGTCGCCCTGGCCGCCGGCCGCGCCCGTACGGTCACCGCCGCGGCTCCTCGCTGACCGCCACCCGTTCGGCCGTGTCCGGTGGCGTGATTTCCGGCCCTCGCGGTGACACAACGTGACCACTCGCGATACCCGGCGTACCCATCGCGGCCCTGTGAAAGCGAATGGGGACGCCGGAGATCCGGGGGCGCGGCGGAGTGAAGGGGCCAGGAGGCGTGCGCCGCCGGGATGGCGTACGCCCTGGCGCACGCCCGTGCATCAGGATTCCGGTTGCCCTCCGTCTACGCCCGTCCACCAGGTAATACGGATCGTCGAATTGCTTCCGATAAAACCCTGAAGAAGGACCCGAATCGTCAAATGGGCAACTTTCGGCCGATCATTTCGAGTCGGTTGTGTGAAGGTCGATACCAGACCTGCGTGGTCTCCGGGTAAGTTTGCCAACTGCGCACCGCGAGTGAGCGGTTGACGACTACAGTGGCTGTTTGGTGATCATCGGTAGGCTCATCACACCCACGTAGAACCTTCCCCCGTAGTACGCCGATTCCTGGGCACGTACCAAGGACATTCATGCCTCAACTTCGCGCATCCGCCGCGCGTTCCGACCGCCGTGACGGCGGCCGGCACGGCCGGTCGGGCGCCCGCGCCGCCGTTCCGGCCGGCGCGGCCGGCCCCGCTCAGCAGCCCGCGTCGCTTCCGACCGAGGCGCGCATACGACCCCACCTCCTGCGTACGTCCGTCCTCCCGGCGCTCGTGGTGGCGCTCGCGGGCGTCGTCGCCGTGCTGATCACGGTCCGCTCCACCGGAGCCGGCCTGACGGCGGGCCTGTGGACCGCGCTGATCGGCGCCGCCGCACTCGCGGTCGCCGCGATCGCCGCCGCCGTGCTCGGCGCCGAGCGCACCGCCGGAATGGTGCTCGACCGCGCCGAGGCGCTGCGGCACACCAACTCCCGCGGTCAGAACGAACTCCGCGCCGTCGTGGACCAGTTGCGCAAGGGCGAGAGCCTGGCCCCGCGCCCCGTGCTGCCCGCCGCCGGCGCGTCCGGTGACGCGTTCGACCGTCTCGGGCAGGAGCTCGCCCGCTCCCACGAGGCCGCCGTGTCCGCCGTGGTACAGGCGTCCAAGCTCTCCAGCAGCGTCGGCAACGAGCAGAAGGTCGAGGTCTTCGTGAACCTCGCCCGCCGCCTCCAGTCGCTCGTCCACCGCGAGATCCAGCTTCTGGACGAACTGGAGAACGAGGTCGAGGACCCCGAGCTGCTCAAGGGCCTGTTCCACATCGACCACCTCGCCACCCGCATCCGCCGCCACGCGGAGAACCTGGCCGTGCTCGGCGGCGCCATCTCCCGCCGCCAGTGGTCGAACCCGGTCACCATGACCGAGGTGCTGCGCTCCTCCATCGCCGAGGTCGAGCAGTACCCGCGGGTGAAACTGGTGCCGCCGATCGACGGTACGCTCCGGGGCCATGCCGTGGCCGACGTCATACACCTCCTCGCCGAACTCGTCGAGAACGCGACGCTGTTCTCCGCGCCGCACACCACGGTGCTGCTGCGCGCCCAGTACGTCACGGCCGGTCTCGCGATCGAGGTCGAGGACCGCGGCCTGGGTATGCCGGCGGACGAGCAGAGTAAGATGAACGCCCTGCTCGCCGACCCCGACCAGGTCAACGTGGCGCATCTGCTCCAGGACGGCCGCATCGGACTCTTCGTCGTCTCGGCGCTCGCCCGGCGGCACGGCATCGCCGTGCGCCTGCAGTCGAACATCTACGGAGGCATCCAGGCCGTCCTCGTCCTGCCGCAGGGTCTCCTCGGCGCCGATCCCGAGGGGCTGGCCCGCCGAGAGGGCCAGGCCCAGGCCGCGCAGGCGCAGGCACCTGCCCCGGCGGCCCCGATCGCGCCGCAGGCGCAGGACAGCGGCCCGGACACGGTCCAGCTCATCGGCGGTCCGGCGAGCGCGCGGCAGACCGGAGCCCCGGCCCCGGTCTCGGCGCCCGCCCCCGCTCCGTCGGTCGTCGGCCACGCTGCCGCGCCGCTGCCGCCCGTGGCCGACGCCGGCTCCGCCCACGCCCTCGCCCACCCCCAGGGCCCGCACCAGGCATTCGCCGCCGCGCCCGCCCCCGTACCGGCGCCCATGGCCGCGCCGCACCCGCAGCCCCCGGCCGCCGCGCCGGTCGCGCCCGCAGGTTCCACCGGGCACGGGGCCCCGACCGCGTACGGCGACACCGGCGGGTACGGCGACACCACCGGATTCGGGAACGGCGGCGGATACGGCGGCGCCGGCACCCCGGGCGGCGGAGGCCTGCCCGGCGTACCGCACCAGCCCTCCCCGCCCACCCCGCGTTCCCAGGCCGAGCCCGCGGGGCCCGGCACCACGCTCTCCGCCCCCGGCGGCGAGGCCCCCCGGGCCCCGCGCGCCGGCGCGTCGGGCAGGCCCGATCTCCCCAAGCGGCGTGCCCAGGAACACCTCGTCCCGCAGCTGCGCGACGAGCCGACGGCCCGCCAGCCCGAGGAGCACGCCCTGCACGACCCGGGTCTGATGGCCGCGTTCCAGCGCGGCATCGGCCTCGCGGAGACCCAGCCCACCCCCCGTGACCCGCTGCGTCCCGACGACGCGCACAAGGAGTAGATGCACCATGGCGAGCCATGCGCCGAACGGCCATTCCGCGGATCTCGACTGGCTGCTGAGCGGCCTGGTGCAGCGGGTCCCCTACACCCGCAGCGCCGTCCTGCTCTCCTCCGATGGCCTGGTGAAGTCCGTCCACGGACTCGACCACGACGCGGCCGACCACATGGCCGCGCTGGCCTCCGGTCTCTACTCGCTGGGCCGCAGCGCCGGCGCCCGCTTCGGTGACGGCGGCGAGGTCCGCCAGGTCGTCGTCGAGCTGGACTCCACGCTGCTGTTCGTCTCCACCGCCGGCTCCGGCACCTGCCTCGCGGTCCTGGCCGGCCGCGAGGCCGACGCCGCCGTCCTCGGGTACGAGATGGCGATGCTGGTCAAGAGCGTGCGGCCGTATCTGGTCACCCCGGCCAGAACGGCCGCGGGCACGCCGGGCGGCCTGGGGCGTTGAGCATGGGGGCCCGCCAGGAGGGACCCTGGCTCGACGACGCGGCCGGCCGGCTGATCCGCCCGTACACCGTGAGCGGAGGACGTACCAAGCCCACCGCCACCCTCGACCTGCTCTCCATGGTGATGGCGACCGGCGGTGCCCCGCAGCCGCACATGGGCCCCGAACACAGTCTGGCTCTCGGCCTGTGCGGCGGCCCCACCTCGGTGGCGGAGATCGCGGCGCACTTAAAGCTGCCGGCCGTCGTCACCAAAGTCCTGATCTCGGATCTCGTGGACTGCGGGGCACTCACTGCCCGGGCGCCCCGCTACCACACCAACCCAACCGACCGTTCCCTGCTGGAGGCAGTGCTCGATGGCCTACGACAACGGCTCTGAGCGCCACGACCGTGGTCACGGGAGTCTCGCGACCGACCCGCTCCCCACCGCCCTGAAGGTCCTGGTGGCGGGCGGGTTCGGGGTCGGCAAGACCACGTTCGTGGGCGCGGTCAGCGAGATCGAACCGCTGAGCACCGAAGAGCTGCTGACCTCGGTCAGCGCGGCCACCGACAGTCTGGAGGGCGTGGAGTCCAAGACCACGACCACCGTCGCGATGGACTTCGGGCGCATCACCCTCGACGCGCGCAACGTGCTGTACCTGTTCGGCACCCCGGGCCAGGAACGTTTCTGGTTCATGTGGGACGAACTGTCCGAGGGCGCGCTCGGCGCGGTCGTCCTCGCCGACACCCGCCGCCTCCAGGACTGTTTCTCCGCCGTCGACTTCTTCGAACGGCGGGGGATCCGCTTCGTGGTCGCGGTCAACGAGTTCGACGGCGCCTTCCGCTACGACCCGGAAGAGGTACGGGCGGCGCTCGACCTCCGGTCCGACGTTCCGATCGTGCTCTGCGACGCCCGGATCGCCAGCTCCGGGATCCGTACCCTGCTGACCCTCGTCCAGCATCTGCTCACCACCATCCCGGCCGCCGTGCCGAGCTATGGAGCCACGTCATGACCTACGACCCGACCGGCCACATGCTGCTGACCCCGATCGACAAGGACGCGCCCGCCCGCGTGGCTCGAATGCGGGAACTGGGCCTCGGCGAGCAGCCGGACCCGGCGTTCGACGAGTTCGCCCACCGGCTCGCGGAGGTGACCGGAGCGCCGTTCTCCATGGTCAATTTCATCGACGAGAACCGGCAGTTCTTCGCGGGTCTGCACACCCCGGCCGGTATGCACTCGGGGTCCGACCTGGGCGCGACCGCGGCGGCGGGCGGCAGCGGGGGAGTGGGCCGCTTCATGGCGCGCGACCACGGCTACTGCCCGCACGTGGTGGTGCGCCGCAAGGCCCTGGTCCTGGAGGACGTCTGCGACTACCCGCGGTTCGCGGGCAATCCGGTCGTCGACGAGATCGGTATCCGCTCCTACATGGGAGCGCCTCTCATAGACCGGACGGGGGTCGCGCTCGGCACCATCTGCGTCGTCGACACGGACGTCCGGCCGTGGGGCCGGGCCGGTCTGGAGACGATCAAGGGGATGGCGGCCGAGCTGATGGAGCAGATCAACCGCCGCGAGGACGGCTTGCGCTGACGATCCGTCCTCTTGTCGGCCCCCGACGGTCTCAGGGGTACGGTCCGTGCCCGTGGTCCGTACGGACCGTGACCGGCCGATGGGCCTGATGCTCACGGATCGTGTACGGAGCGGATACGGATCGCGGTGGAGCCGGACGTTCCGGTGCCCCGGAGTACGGCGTTTGTCGCCGTACTCCGGGGCACCGTGGTGTGCGGGGGCCACCGGTTTCCGGCCGATGAGGCGGCCGGGCGTCCGGCCGATGAGGCGGCCGGGCGTTTCAGCGGCGGGCTCGCCGGATGGCCGTCAGGCGTGGACCGGCTCCAGGGGCGGAGTGCGGACGACCTCGGAGAGCCGCTCCGACCAGCTGCCCTTGTCCTGGCCGAGCGCGTACTCGGCGAGACGCAGGAGCTGGATGTCGGAGGTGCCGGCGGGGGCGAAGATGTGGTGCGCGTCCCGCAGGTACCGCTCGACCGGGCGGTCCGTGTAGAGACCGGCTGCCGAGTGGATCTCCATGGCGTTGCGCCCGGAGTCGATGGCGGACTCGACGTTCACCAGCTTCGCGTTCATCAGCTCGGCGTCGCAGGACATGCCCTGGTCGAGCAGGTGGACGGCGTGGTAGGCGGCGAGCCGGGACGTCATCAGGCGCGACTGCATCTGTCCCAGCTTGAGCTTGACCGTGGGCAGCTCGGCGAGCGGCTTTCCGTAGCGGATGCGCTCGCTGGCGAAGCGGGTGGTCTCGTCCAGGAGCGCCTGGTGGATGCCGAGTGACACGGCCGTGAGGTTGGCCCGGCCGTAGAGCACGCTGGAGGAGTACGCGACGGCGAGACCGTCGCCCTCGTCGCCGAGCCGGTTCGCGGCCGGAACCCGGCAGTTCTCGAAGATGAGTTCGCCGAAACTGAAACCGTGCAGACCCATGGCGGGCTTCTGCGGACCGGTTCGGAAGCCCGGACGATCGGATTCGACCAGGAACGCGGTGAGTCCCTTCGAACCGGGTCCGGTGCGGACCACGACGCCGTGCAGGTCGCCGACGTGGCTGTTGCCGACGAAGACCTTGCTCCCGTTGAGGATGTAGTCGTCGCCGTCGCGGACGGCGCTGGCCGTCATCCCGAGCACATGGCCGCCGGAGTCGGGTTCGGTGACCGCGATGGTCGGCAGGCACTCGCCGGCGGCGATGGCCGGAAGCCAGGTCTTGCGCTGGTCGTCGCTGCCGAAGTGGACGATCTTGGCGGTGCCGAGCTGGGAGGCCTGGACCATGGCCCCCATCGCGCCGCTGACCCGGGCCAGCTCCTCGATGATGATGGTCTTGGCCAGGTGACCTGCGCCCATGCCGCCGTACTCGTGGGCGATCGTCGCGCCGATCCAGCCCTGGGCGGCGATCAGCCGGGACAGCTCGTGGTGGACCGTTCGGGAGGCTTCCATCTCCGGTATCCGTGGCCGAACTTCACTCTCCGCGAAGTCGCGGACGGTTTCACGGAGCTGATGATGCAACCGACTGTTGAAGTAGCCGTCCATTCGAGTCCTCCCCTGCTAATTGCCTGCCCGTCGAGTGGTCCGAGCAGGTGGAGCATCGGCAGTGGTTCCGTCCCGAGTAGGCCGACCACTTCATGGTGTTGATCTTTCGGATAGGGATCAATATCGAGACCGAGTTTGTCTTAAACAGGAACGGTTGACGTTTGTTTCTGCATGTGTTTCATGGAGGGTTGGCCTGCTCCCTCCCGGCTGCGGGACATTCCCGGGGGACGTGTTTCTGCCACATGCCAAGGGCAAGGGAATCACGGTCATAGGGCGGTGAGGCGGGTCTCGTCGCCTCATGGGCCCCTTCCTCCTCGGAAGACGCGGTATTCCGGATCTGTTCCCCAAACCAACTCCTCGGGAACCGCGTCGGATGTGGCGTGATCAAGCCCTTTCCCGAGCCCGCGGCGGGGGCGCGGGGGCGCGCGAGCAGGCGCTTTGAGGCGCTACGGAGAGTGAAGGATGGTTGTTACGGAGCGTGCTCGGACGCCTGCGCCGGGGAAGGGGGAGAGGGGAGGGCGCCGGGAAGGCCCTCCGCCGGCCGCAGGCACCCGCGCCGGAGGCTCGCCCCGCGAACCGGTTCGTGACCACCTGCCGAAGTGCGGTATGGTTCTCTTGCACGTCGGGCCGGGGAAACCGCAGGTCAGACGGGCACCGGGACGTGGCGCAGCTTGGTAGCGCACTTGACTGGGGGTCAAGGGGTCGCAGGTTCAAATCCTGTCGTCCCGACTCGAAAGAGTC
>NZ_JBEYHT010000084.1:0-27331 GCF_040635425.1 Streptomyces laurentii
TGAGCAGGGCGTCCAGGTCATTCGTCACAGATCGATCTTGGACGCCCTGTCTGCGTTCCCGAACGCACCGTCAGCATTCGGAATGACTCGTCTAGAGGCGGCCCTACCCGTGACACCACATGGGACAGTCGAGACACGACCGGACAGTGGTGGGACAGTTACCGTACGTGAGGGCCTGTTCGATGGTCAGCGTAAGCAGATCCGGCCACGCTGGATGACATGAATGAGGAACCAACCCAACTTCTGGCATCCGTACGCCAATTCGGAATCCAACTCTCCGCTACGCCGCGCGGGGCGCGGCTGGCCCGGCTGCTGGCCGTCGAGCATCTGCGGACGTGGGAGCTGGACGCCGTGGCGGACGCGGCGGCCCAGATCGTCGCCGAGCTGGCGAACAACGCGGCCACCCACGGGCACGTCTCCGGCCGGGACTTCCAGCTGGCGATGTTCGCTCTGCCGGACGTCCTGCGGATCGAGGTCACGGACACCCGGGCCGAGCGGCTGCCGGTCGTGTGTCCGCACGGGGACGGGGAGTCGGGGCGGGGGCTGGTCCTGGTCGACGCGCTGGCGTCGCGTGGGTGGGGCGTGGAGCTGGGGCCGCCGCCCCGGAAGACGGTGTGGGCCCAGGTGGAGCTGGCGCCGCCGGGACGGGCCTTGTCGTGACGGCCCGCGTCGCGGGAATCCACGACGCGGATCCACACGACGTAAATGCGTAAGTACTGCGGCGAGAACCCTTCCCTTCCCCTCCAGCCTCCCCCCGGCCTTTCGTCACCCACAAGGGTGATTTGGAGCAACTGGGCTGGATTCGGGGCGGCTTGTCGGGCATATGCTCGCCGCGACAACCCCAGCACATGCGTCGGCCCCCGGCCGGGACTGCGAATCCCGATCGAGGGCCTGACCACCGAGGAAGGCTCAAACTTCCCGATGGCTTCCCAGCACATTAGCGTGCCCTCGCACGCCTCCGGGCTCGTTCACGCCAACGTCCGGCTGCGCTCCCGGTTCACGATCGTCAGCAACCTGCTCGCCCAGCACCGCGCCCTGTCGCTGATGGCGATCGGACTCGCGGTCTACCTCCAGTCGCTGCCCGAAGGGGCGTCCGTCGGCATCAAGGCGATCGCCTCCCGCTTCCCGGAAAGCGAGCTGCGCGTCGCCGCCGCCATGCGCGAACTGGAGAAGCACGGCTTCCTGGACCGGACCCGCGAGCGACTGCCCGACGGACGGTTCGTGCCGCGCACGACCTCGTACAACTTGCCGGAGGCTGAGCGCGAGCGGGTCCGCGAGATCCCACCGCCGCCCGCCCCGGAGCCGGAGCCGGAGCCGGAGTTCGACCCGGAGCCGGATTTCGAACCGGAATTCGGGCCTGAGCCGGAGCCTGAGTTCGAGCCGGAACCGGAGCCGGAGCCCGCACCCGAGCCCGAGCCGGCTCCGGAACCCGCGCCGCTCCCCCGCCATCACCACCAGGCGGCCGAACTCCTCGCCCGCCTCCGCACGTACGACCCCCGGCTGCTGCTCTCCACCCGCGACATCGAACGCCTCGCCCCCGGCCTCACCCTCTGGCTCGAACGCGGCGCCCACCCCGACGCCGCCCTCCGCACCCTCGCGGCGTGCCTCCCGGGCGACGTCCGCCACCCGGCGGCCCTCCTCGCCCACCGCCTCACCAGCCTCCTGCCGCCCCCACTCCCCGCCGCCCCGAGGGGCCGCACCGTGCTCCCCCTCCAAACCTGCGACGGCTGCGAACGCGCCTTCCGCGCCCCGGAACCGGGCCACTGCCGCGACTGCCGCCCGGACGCGTCCCAGGCCGCGTGACGTGCCCACCGCATCACCGCGCTACCAGGCCATGCGCGAGGCGCTGGCGCTCCTGGACGACACGGTCCCCGGCCGATTCGAGATCACCAGAGAAGGAATCGTCCGCGACCTGGCGGCCCCGAACCGCCCCCACGAACGCACGGTCGCGCTGATCCGGCGCCGCCTGGGGCTCGTCCTGCCGGACGATCTCCTCGCCCACGCGGGCGAACCCGACGTCGAGAGCGGGCCCGAGGGCATCCTGAGACGCCCCGACGTCATGGTGATCCCCTGGGCCGCCATGGAAGGCGACGGCGCCTTCGACCCGCGTACCCTCGTGGCCGCCGTCGAGATCGTCTCCCGCTCCACCCCCGGCAACGACTGGGTCGGGAAGCTGCGCGACTACTCCCTCCTCGGCATCCCCGCCTACGCGGTCTTCGACCCCCGAGCCGGGAGGACGTAGCCGGGTAGTGGCTCCACGTGCGGCCGCGCAGGTTGTCACCGTGCTCTTCGGCGATCACATCCTCAGCGAGGGCCTACGGGGTGGTGCAGACGACCCAAGCCATCGCGTCGTTGCTGAGGGTCTGGGTGTTCTTCACACCGACCGACCAGCCTCCGGAGGTCGGATAGGAGTCGGTGATGAAGGTGGCCGTGCTGCTGGTCTGGCCGCCGCCCCCGGTGGGCACCATGCCGGTCGGACAATCCACATGCGCGAGGGCCCAGCCATTGGCGGGAATGGACACCTTGGAACCGTAGTACGTCGGGTGCGCGCTCGACGGCGCGGCAGCGGAAGTGCCGGTCGGGAAAGCGGGCTTGGGCGGATCACCCCCGCCGTCCAGCGCGTTGGCAGAGGGTGCGCTACCGGCGAGGAGCGCGGTGGCGGCCATGACAGCCACGGCGAGAGGGCGAATGGACTTCATTCCTCGATCTTCCTTGTCTAGTCGAGTTTCCAGACAATCCGGGAATTCCCCATTCCCGGCAGGACGACCCACTCGACCACTCGCTCGGCTCAAGAAGACATGCCAACGGCGCCCTGGACGCCCGCACGCCGGCGATCTGGATCGGCAACGGCACCAGACGCCGCGTCCGCGAGCGCCGCGACGCCCCCGAGGTCGGCCACGGCCTTCGGCTGCGGCGCTTTGGTCAGGGTGCAGACTCCGTCCACGCACTCACGCTCCAGCCGGCCGCGGGAGGCCGTCTGGACCAGGCCGACCATCCAGCAGGTCGGGCAGCCGCGGAAGGCGATCAGGGACAGCGGGGCGGCCAGCAGGGTGGCCGGTCCCCAGACGGGGGCCAAGGCGACCGATCCGATGATCAGACCGAATCCGACGACCCCGCGCGCGAGGTGGCGCGGAACGGACCTGCTGGCATAGTCCGGCTTGGTGCTGCTCATGCTGCTTCTCCTTCGGACGGCTGGTCGGCGGACTGATCCACGGGGGCCGCGAGGGCATCGCGCAGGGTCGCGCGGGCGCGGTGCAGCCGCGACTTCATCGCCGCCGTGCTCAGACCGAGCGCGTCTGCGACCGTCTTCCCGGGCAGGCCCTGGACGTCCCGCATGATCAGCACCTGCCGCTGGTCGCGGGGCAGGGCGCCGACGGCGGCGGCGATGCGTTCGGCCTCCAGGCGGTGCAGCACCGCCTCCTCGGCGGACGGTTCGGCCACCCCCTCCGGCTCGACGGCCGACGTGCCGCCGCCGTTCTTCGAGGCGAGCAGGAACCGCACCTGGCGCAGGCACTCGTTCCGGACGATCCGGAACATCCAGGAGGCCAGCGCACCCGAGGCCCGCAACGTGCCGATCTTCCGGTAGAGGATGATCAACGCCTCCTGCGCCGCGTCCTCCGCGTCCTGCGGCGTGGCGCACAGCGAGCGGGCGAAGGCACGGACGTGCGGCTGCGACTGCGTGACGACCGTGGTCAGCGAGGGGACATCGCCGTTCTGAGCGGCCCTGATCAGCCGCTCGTCCGGCCAGGAGACGCGCGCGTTCGTCTTCATGGGCTCAGCCGCGGCCCTTGAAGCGGCGCATGAGATGCCAACCGCACGCGCCCACGAGCAGGACGCCGATCACGACGAGGCCGGTGACCGTCATGGATGTCACGGATGTCTCCTTCCGGTTCCGTACGCGGCCCGTCCGGCCGGTACAGGGATAAGAGACGGCCGACCCCGAAAAGGATTCACCCGGGCGCGCCCGGCGCGCCCGGTGCACCCTGAGCGCCCGGCGTGGGGCCTCGCCACGGCGAGGCCCGGCCCCCTCCCGGCACGCTGACCGGGCGGCCGGCGGCTCGGCCCGTACGAGAACCGGCGTCAGGCTCCCACGGCGCTGCGCTTGTACCGGGCGTGCACCGCCCGCGGCCGGGACAGGTCCTGCTCGAAGCCGCGTACGCCGTCGGAGCCGGCCCAGGGCACGGGCAGGGCGACCGAGGTGCCGTCGCGCAAGGCGACCGCGACCCGCAGGTTCGGCTCCTTGATCCGGCTGTCGGAGGAGGCCACCCGCAGGTCCTCGAAGCGGACGATCTCGTCCCACGCCAGCCGTCGCCACCCCAGCACCGCGCGGAACCGCGGCCCGTCCGGGCCCGCCTCCACCCGTCGCCTGAACATCGCGACCGCGCCCGACACCGCCCCGATGCCGACGAGCCCGGCGGCGATGCCCCACTTCTGGGCGCCCGGGACTCCGACGCCCGCCACGACTCCCGCCACGACCGCGAACAGCAGGGCCGCCGCGGTCCACCAGCGCGCGGCCTTGCCTTCCCCACGCAATGACAACTCAGCCTGGTCATTCACGTGTTCGATCTTGACACTCCCCCGAACCGGCGACAGGCCGGAACCGGACATGTCCAAAAACACATGGCCCACGTACACGCGCGGCGGCCCGCCGACCGGATCAGGTCGGCGGGCCGCCGCGAGACAGAGCCCCCGGGTGATTCGTCGTATCGCCTCCTCTCCCTCACCCGGCTGTGAACTCATTCGAAATTCCGCAGACAGAACAGATGTCATCCACTGGCGAGACGGCGGCGAACCCGGACAGCGGTGTCGTCTCCGCCCCGCACACCTCATGTCCTGGCTAGCGGCGGGACCGGCTACTCCACCCGCCACTCCGGTTCACCCCACCGAGTGAAAGCCCCTTGTTCGTCCCTCGTTTCCCGCCGCCAGCGCTTAGAACTGGCAGGCACTCCCTCGCGCCAGCGGGGGCGCGGGCCGGCGCCGGAAGGCACCGCCCGCGGCGCACACATCCCCTCAGCGGGACCACGGGTCGAGGCCGGGCGGCGCACGACGGAGCACCGCCCGGCCTCGGCGTTCGCGCAGTCGAGCACCACCAGCAGACACACCGATACGCACGCGACACCAGCAGGAGAGACAGACATGGCCGAGCGCCAGAACGGCACCGTGAAGTGGTTCAACGACGAGAAGGGCTACGGCTTCATCACCCCGGAGTCCGGAGCCGATCTCTTCGTCCACTTCCGCGCGATCGAGGGGAACGGCTTCAAGTCCCTGAAGGAGGGCCAGAAGGTGACCTTCGAGGCCGTGCAGGGGCAGAAGGGCATGCAGGCCGACAAGGTCCAGGTCGCCGCCTGAGGCCGACACCGCCTCGCGAGCCCTCTCTTCGTCCGCAGACGTGCCTGACGGGGCCCTCCGCTCGCGCGGAGAACCCCGTCAGGGCCCGGGGATCGGGGATCGGGTGTCGGGGACCGGGGATCGGGTGTGGGGGCCGGCCGTCAGACCGTGGAGGCGATCCAGCCCACCGTCTCCTCCGCGTGCCGGCCGTCACTGCCGCCGTTCGACGTCCGGACCTCGTTGAAGCGGATGAGGAAGCCGGTGGCGGTGACGTCCGCGATGCGGATGCCCGGAGTCTCCGGGCCGTTGAAGGTCTGGGTGAACGGGAGCACGATCACCGTCGATCCTGACGGGAACGGCGCCGGGAACGTCACCCGGGTGAAGGTCGACGTGTTCCCGCCCTGCGTCGCCTGCGCGTTGTCCGACTTCAGCTGCAGCCTGCCCGTCTGGATCATGCTCATGGGTCCACCCTTCGGTGCGGTCCGTTCAGGGACTTCGTCGGAACCGTCCGCGACGGTCCGCGAAGACTCTGATCACCCGAAGGGCCCTTTATGCGACATTCCCCCCTTCGAGTGGTCGCGTTCCGGCCAGCCGACGCGCCGTGCCGTTCCCGCTACCCGGCGGGAGAGCGCTCGTTGTCCAGCGTGCCCCGCCAGGGGCCCTGACTGAGGAGGACCACATGACGGACACCGAAGCCGACGCCCCCGCGAACGGTGCGGTACGGGGCGGCAGCCCGGATTCGGCGGTCGACCGCGTGTCCGACTTCTACGGCACGTACATCGACGCGGTCTCCGACGGCGTCGACGACCTGGGCGAGAACCTGCGCGCGCACTATCTGACCGAAGACCTCCGCCAGCGGCTCGCGGCCTGGCAGGAGGCCAACCACGCCGACGGGGTGCTGCGCGCCCAGGACGTGCCGACGGCGTGGGCGGTGGCGTACCACGACTCCGGCGCCGGCCACCTGTTCACGACGGTCACCCTCACCTGGGGCACCGGCCCCGACGCCGGGCACACGCGGCTGGCGATCCAGAGCGAACTGAGCACCAAACTCATCTCGGACATCGAGGACGCACCGGCTGGAGGCTGACCCCTCGCGGCGACCACTGAGCCGGGCTCCGCGGAAGGGGTGCCCGGCTCGGTTGTCTCCTCCCGGAAGCGGCGGCCGCCCTCACCGTCCGCTGTCGCGGCGCCCGCCCGTCGACACCAGCAGCGCGACGGCGAAGAGGACGGCCGCCACCAGCCAGGCGCCCACGCTCCGGCCCGGGTAGAGCGCGAGGGCCCACCAGGTGTGCGAGGTGTGGCCCGTGGCGTCGTGGCCGCGGCCGAGCATGACGTTGGCGATGAGGAAGAGCAGTCCGACCGCCGACGCCGACGCCTCGTTGGACAGCCGCCACGCGAGGAGGCCGAGGGCGAGGCGCAGGGTGGTGTTGCGGGCGACGTCCCAGGGGTCCCGTGCCCTCGCCCCGGGGGTGAGCTATTCGGGCAGGTTTCCGTCGCCGCCGAGGTTGGCGACGATGCGGCGCAGCACGTTGATCGTCGTCACGAAGTCGGCCTCGTCCACCCCCTCGTGCGCCCCCTTCAGCACCGGCGCGATCCGTTCCCGGGCCCGGATCCGGGCGGCCTCCCCGGCCTCGGTCAGCGTCATGGCACCGGTGCCGGCGTCCTCGGTGAGCCAGCCGCGGGCGACGAGGTCGTCGTACACCCGGTCGAAGTCGGTGCCGAGGTCGTCGTACTTCCCCAGGCGCGCGGTCAGCGTCGGGCGGGTCCACTTCCCCGGGCCGCCGGACGCGTGGTTCAGCGTCCACCAATGCGGCTGCGTCAGGCCCTCCACGGCGAGCTGGGCCCGGATGCCCCCGAGCACCAGCCACGCCGCCTGCGAGGTCCAGGCCCCGATCGGCTGACCGACGAGTTCCTCGTGCGTGTACTCCTTGAGCGGGGCGGTCGTCATGTCGTCTCCTCCGACGGATCTGCGGGATGAAACGACCGTAGAACCTCAAGTCCGCTTGATATCAAGGCCGTTGATCCGGGCCCGGCCCGGGCGGCAGCCGGCCCGGGCGGCAGCCGGGCCGGTCGGCATGACAGCTCGATGCGGCCGGACAGTCGCCAGTCGAGGTACGTGGCCAGGCTGGGAGCGACCCAGGTGCGGCTGTCGAGCTCGTGGTTCCAGACGACGACGTCGGGCCGGTCGATCCGGGCGAGGAAGGCGAAGAGGTCGCCGTTGCCCGCTTCCCCGAAGAAGAGGAGAGGGTCGAACGGCATGCAGAGGGCGCCGCGGCCGGCCCCGTACCAGCCCCTCCTCGCGCGGGAGGATCAGGCGTACGCGCGGGCGGCCTCGAAGGTCCAGACGTCGTCCGTGGCCGTGGGTGCGGCGTCCACACGGTAGCCGCCGTGGACGCGGACGTCCGCGAAGCCCGCCTCGCGCAGCATGGCGGTGAACTCGGGCAGGCCGAACCACAGAAGCGAGAAGACCTGGAGCTCCGTGCGCGTGAGGGCGCCGTCCGTCCATGCCTCGTAGCGAAGCCAGCGGGTGGTGCGCTGGGCCACCGGGTCGACGTGCGTACGCCAGGTGGTCATGGTGACGAGGTCGTTCCCGCGCCACTGGTGCGGGACCGGTCCGCTGTCGGGGGTCGTGTCCCGGGACGGCGGTTCGACGTCGACGATCAGCCGGCCCCCGGGAGCCAGGTTCTCGTACATCGCGGCGAGCGCCGTCCGCACGCTGTCGCGGTCGGTCAGCAGGGCGAAGGAGCCGGTGGGGATCACGATCGCCTCGTACGTGCCGGGGTCGCGGTGCGTGGTCATGTCCCCCTCGAAGACCTCGGCCCGCACCCCGCGCTCGGCGCAGTTGACGCGGCACTGCTCCAGCATGGCGGCCGAGGTGTCGTAACCGCGCACGTCCAGCCCCTGTTCGAGCAGGGGAATCAGGATGCGGCCGGTTCCCACGGCGGGTTCGAGGACGGGGCCGGACACGTTCCGCAGGCGGTCGGCGTAGAACTCGACGTCCCCGAACGAGGTGCCGATCGGCTTGTCGAGCTCGTAGAACAAGGTCGCCAACGGTCCATAGCGCCAGGCGGAGTTGCCGAAGCCGGTGTCCATGCGTTCCTTCGGTGGTGTTTGGGACTGATAAGCGCGCTCTGTCCAGTATCTCGTGGGCATGGTGCTACGGCGCCGACCGGAAAGCCAGCGAATAACCGGCGTGGTGCGGTGGGGGCGGGGGTGGCGGACACGGCCATTCCTTCCACAAGGCGGGGCGAGGGTCAGGCCGGGCTGCCGGATCCGCGCTTGACGAGGGCGTCGAAGGCGCGGTCCGGCAGCACCTTGCTCAGGAAGACCAGGGGGCGGGCGCCCATGCCGACGCGATAGCGGGTGCGCGGCCGGCGGGCGGTGGCGGCCGCGGCGACGGCCTTGCCGACGACGGACGGGGACGAGGCCATGCGCGTGCCGGGCTCGGAGCTCCGCTGGAGCACCTTGACGATCGCCGCGGCCTGCTCGGCATACGGCCCCTTCAGCGAGGTGGCGCGCAGCTTGTCGGCGGCGATGGCGCCCCACTCGGTGCGGATGGAGCCGGGCTCGATGACGACGACCTCGATGCCGAACCGATTCAGCTCCAGACGGAGCGCGTCGCTGAGGCCTTCGACCGCGTACTTGCTGGCGTGGTACCAGGCGCCGAGCGGGGTGGCGAACCGGCCGCCCATCGAGCTGATGTTCACGATCGCGCCGCTGCGCTGGGCGCGCATATGCGGGAGTACGAGCCGGGTCATACGGGCCAGACCGAAGAGGTTCACGTCGATCTGCGCGCGGGCCTCGTCGAGAGGGACGTCCTCCAGGGCGCCGTACGAGCCGTAGCCCGCGTTGTTGACCAAGACGTCGATGCGGCCTTCCGCCGCGATGATCTCGGCGACCGCCGCCTCGGCCGAGGCGTCGTCGGTGACGTCGAGGGCGAGCGTCCGTACGCCCGAGGCGGCCAGGCCCTTCATCCGGTCGGTGCGCCGGGCCGCGCCGTAGACGGTGAAGCCGGCCTGCCAGAGCCGGCGCGCGGCGTCCTCGCCGATGCCGGAGGAGGCGCCGGTGACGAGAGCTACCTTGTGCGTCATGTTCGTTCCCTTCGCCGCGCCGCGCGGTGCGCCGGGCGGCGCAGCGGCCAGCGCGTCGAGCAGTGCGTCGAGTAGCGCGCCGAGTAGCGCGCCGAGCGGCGATCCGCCTAACGGACCGGCGGTCTCTTCCACCATGAAAGACTGCCGGTCTCTACGCAACAGACCCCCGGTCTGTAACATGTGGGGCATGGCGACGTTCCAGCGCGCCCGCAGCGAGGAGCAGCGCGAGGCCCGGCGGCAGAGCATCCTCGCGACCGCCGCGACGATGCTGGGCGAGATGCCGGTCTCGGCGCTCAGCCTGAACGAGCTCAGCCGCCGCGTGGGCCTGGCGAAGTCGAACGTCCTGCGGTACTTCGAGTCACGCGAGGCGATACTCCTCGAACTCCTCTCCCAGCAGGCCCACGACCTGCTGGTGGAGGTCGTCGGACAACTCCCCGCCCGCATCGACGAGAACGGCCCCGCGACGGCGCGGGCCCGGTCGCTGGCCTCGGGGCTCGCCACGTCGCTCGCCTCGCGCGAGATGCTCTGCGAACTGCTCGGCACCCAGGCCGGCATCCTGGAGCACAACGTCTCCCCCGAGGCGATCGCGCACTACAAGCGGGGGGCGTTCGACGCGCTCGACGGGCTCGCGGCGCTCGTCCGGAAGGTTCTGCCCGAGCTCGACGAGCGGCAGGTCGCCGAAGCGGGCGTCATGATCTTCGTGCTCGCCGGTTCGCTGTGGACCCACAGCCACCCCGCACCGGCCGTCCGCGCGGCCTACGCCGCCGACCCGGGCCTCACCTCCCCGTTCCCGGACTTCACCGGCACGCTGGAGCGCTCCCTCACCCTCTTCCTGACCGGCCTCCTGAACGACCCGGACCGCTGACCCCGGGCGCGCAGCCCACCACCCGCCGCCCGCCGCCCGCCGCCCGCCGCCCGCCGCCCGCCGCCTAGCATCGGCGGCATGGCGACCTTCGTGCACCTCACGGCGGCGGACCGCGTGGCGCGGATCCGGCGGAACGGCATACGGGCGCTCGCCCAGGGGCGGGGCGACGGGCTCGGGCGGGGCCGGGGCGTGTTCCTGTTCCCCGTCCTCCCCTCGTACACGCTGACCCACCAATGGCTGCGCGAGCTGTCGCGCTTCCCCGGCAAGTCCGGCGAACTCGTCGCCGTCCACGTGAAGTTGGCCGACAGCGAGCCGGTGACAGTGGGCCGCTACACCGACCAGGCACCCAAGGAGACGTCGGCCGCCGAGGCGGTCGGGCGGCTGGCCACGCTGACGGATCCGCGCGGGTGGGAGGTGTTCCTGCCGCGGGCCGTCGCGCGGGGCGAGGTACGGGCCGTCCGGGGCGTACGGCAGGTGAACGGGTGGCGGTACTGGCCCGGGGCCCACGGGACGACCCCCTGCACCTGCTTCGGGTGCCGGGTCCGGGGCGAGTACGGGTCGCGGCGGCTGCGCGAGCGCCGGCCGCACCCCCTCGACGGGCCGCCGCCCGCGCCGCGCGTCCTGCTCGGCCGGATCGAGACCGCCGAGGCCGCGGGGGACGCGGCGAAGCTGTGCGAGACGCTGCGGTGGTACGAGATGCGGCGGCGCGGCCCCGTGGCGCGGCTCGCCCCGCTCGCCGGGCACCCCGACCCGGCCGTACGGAGAGCCCTCGTCGAGGCGGTGGCGTACTGGTCGACCCCGGGCGTGGACGCGGTGCTCGACGCCCTCGTGGACGACCCGGACCGCGGAGTGCGGGTCGTGGTCGCCGACGTGCGCGAGACGCGGGCGGAGATGCGGGCGGAGAAGCGCGGCCCCGAACCCACTCCCGACACCGACCTCGACCCCGACCCCGACACCGACACCGACACCGACACCGACACCGCTTCGACCATCGGTTGTTGATCGACTGTTCAGCGTCAACCGGCTTACTGGAAGCCGTTGTTCGCGTACTCGATCACATCTGGAGGACCCATGGACGGAGCACGCCCCGGAGACCGCGTCATGCCGGCCGACGAGAGCGGGATCGGCGTCGAAGCCGCGGACCCGGCGGGGCAGCCGGACGAGGCCGGCGAGCAGGGCGGCACGGAGGACGCCGAGGCGTAGAACCCGGGATTCCGCCAACTCCGTTTCCACGGGGGAAGACCGAAGCCAAGCGGACATGACGGGGACATGTCCGCTGAGCGAACACCCCTGACCGGATTGCGCCTTGACGGTGCATCACGCCGGGGTCGAACATTCGTCACGCGCCGCACCGCATCGAGCCGCGGCACAGCGCACCCGCACGGCGTCCCACCGCACTCGTGCACCTGTACAGCTCCAACGCCTCGCGTCACCCACGGCGCGAGGCGCGCGCACGTTCCGTCCCATCCCCAGTTCGGAATCCGGAGCCCCCACACATGAAGATCTCCGCGAGACTCTCCGCCCTCCTCGCCGTGTCCGCGCTCGCCGCGGGCGCCTTCGCCGCCGCACCCGCCACCGCGCAGGTCGCCGCCGGCACCGGCACGGCCGCCGTCACCCCGCCCGACATATCCCTGACGAACGTCAAGCAGCACCTCGCCGACCTCCAGTCGATCGCCACCGCCAACGGCGGCAACCGGGCGCACGGCCGTACCGGCTACAAAGCGTCGATCGACTTCGTCAAGGCGAAGCTGGACGCCGCCGGATTCACCACCACGCTCCAGACGTTCACGTCCTCCGGCGCCACCGGCTACAACCTGATCGCCGACTGGCCGGGCGGCGACGCGAACCAGGTCGTCATGGTCGGCTCGCACCTCGACTCGGTCACCGCGGGCCCCGGCATCAACGACAACGGGTCCGGTTCGGCGGCGATACTCGAGACGGCGCTGGCCGTCTCCCGTACGCAGTTCCAGCCCACGAAGCACCTGCGGTTCGCCTGGTGGGGCGCCGAGGAGCTGGGCATGGTCGGCTCCCGTTACTACGTCAACAACCTTCCGACGACGGACCGTTCGAAGATCAGCGGCTACCTGAACTTCGACATGCTCGGCTCGCCGAACCCGGGCTACTTCGTCTACGACGACGACCCGACCATCGAGCAGACCTTCAAGACCTACTACGCGGGCATCGGCGTCCCCACGGAGATCGAGACCGAGGGCGACGGCCGCTCGGACCACGCGCCGTTCAAGAGCGCGGGCATCCCGGTCGGCGGGTTGTTCTCCGGCGCCGAGACCTACAAGACGGCCGCCCAGGCGCAGAAGTGGGGCGGTACGTCGGGGCAGGCGTTCGACCGCTGCTACCACGCGTCGTGCGACACGACGGCAAACGTCAACGACACCAGCCTGGACCGCAACTCCGACGCCATCGCGTACGCCGTGTGGAACCTGGCGAGCGGCAGCGGCACCCCGCCCGGTGGCGGCACGGTGTTCTCGAACGACACCGACGTCGCGATCCCGGACGGCAGCACCAGCACGGCGACCTCGACCGTGAACGTCACCGGGATCACCGGCAACGCGCCGAGCAACCTCGCCGTCGGCGTGGACATCGTCCACACCTGGCGCGGCGACCTCAAGGTCGACCTGCTCGCCCCCGACGGCTCGGTCTACGCCCTCAAGGCGGCCAACGTCAGCGACTCGGCGGACAACGTGCAGACCACGTACACGGTCAACGCCTCCAGCGAGGTCGCGAACGGCGCCTGGAAGCTCCGGGTCCAGGACATGTACTCCGGCGACACCGGCTACATCAACAGCTTCAAGCTGACCTTCCCGTAGCCGGCGGACGGGCAGGGCCCGAGCGCTGCGGCGCGACACGACTCCCGGGTGGGCCGGTGACCATGGACCCGACCCACCCGGGCCCCAACTCCCTTGGGGCTCGCCGGTGTTACTTGCCGGCGTTCGCGGCGTCCACGAGCGCCTGCGGGGTGACCGCGCCGACGTAGACCCGGCCGTCGTCCGTCATCAGGGCGTTGACGATCTTCGTCTTGAAGACGGTGCCCGAGCCGAACTTCCCGCTCACCTTGTCGCCGAGACCGTCGAGGAAGCCCTGGACCTCCTTCGGCGCCTCCTCGGTCTTCGGCGCCTTGGCGCCGGTGTCGAGCTTCGCTATGGCGGTCCAGCCCTCGCCGATGACCTCGGGGTGGTTCTTGCCGCCCTCTCCGGCACCGCCCATGAGCGAGCCGAGCGGGCCGCCGAAGCCCTTCTCCATGCCGGGCACCGGGCCGTGCTCGCCGAACTTCCCGTCCTTGCCGGCCTTCCCGGCCTTGTCCGCGGCGCCCTCCGTGACCTTGGCGCCCTTCGGGGCCTTGAAGTCGAAGGCCGACGCGTCGGGCTTGCCGAAGTCCACCTTCGTGAAGCCCGCGTCGAGGACCGGCTTG
The DNA here is from genome assembly GCF_040635425.1 of Streptomyces laurentii. NCBI lineage: Bacteria > Bacillati > Actinomycetota > Actinomycetes > Kitasatosporales > Streptomycetaceae > Streptomyces > Streptomyces laurentii. The sequence goes on from NZ_JBEYHT010000084.1 coordinate 13,712, forward strand.
CCGCCGTCCACCGAGGCCAGCGTGAACTTCAGCGGGGTGCCGGTCGAGGCGTCCACCGCGATCTTCACCGACTCGACCATCGAGCCGGCCTGCTTGGGCTTGATGACCAGCTGGTACGCGTCCCGGCCGGCCACCTTCGCCGTGCCGCCGACGCCGATCGAGGTCGTGTCGCCCGCGGCCTTCAGGACCTCGTCCGCCAGCTCCTTCGGGGTGGCCGGCATGCCCTTCGGGGCCTTCTCTGCCTTCCGGTCCTCGCCCGCGCCCTTGCCGGCCGCCGCGTCCTTCTCGTGGACGACCTCGTTGGACTTGCTGTCGTAGGCCCAGACGTCGGCCCCGTTGTGCACCAGGGTGTACTCGTCGGAGCCGTCGAGGATCGTCAGCTTCTGCCGGTCCGGGCCGTCCGCCGCGACGCGCAGCGTGTGCGAGCCGGAGATCAGCTCGGTCAGCTTCGCCGACGGGTCGGCGCCCTCGCCGCCGCCACCGCCGGCCGGGGCCGACGGGAGCAGGCCCGCGATGGACGGCAGACCGAGGTCCGTGCCGATGGTGACGGTGCCGGACACGGTCTGCGTGTCCGACGCCGCGATCTTCTCGATGAGCTGCTGCGCCGTGACGTTCGGCAGGTCGGGGTCACCGGCCGCCGCGAGTGCCGGGACCAGTCCGATGGTCGCCGCGGCCACTCCGGCCACCGCGACCGGAACGATGTAACGGCTCGCCTTGCGCTGTGCTGCCATGATGTGCGCCACCCTCCGTGTCCTGCGTGGTCGATGTCTCCATCTCACCAGGAAGCGGGCGGCGAATCGTCAGTCGCGGGAATCAACCCCGCGTACCTCTCCAGGATGACCCCACCCTGAGATCACCCCGCCGTTGGGCCAACCGTGCGACCGATGGGAGGGCACGGCCCTCGTGGGCCATTGCGGGCGGGCATATGCCGTACCAACTCGGCTGTGCGGATGGGCATATGCCCGTACGAGTGCGCGTACGGGCCTGGTCAGGCGCGTGGGCGGTGGGCCGGGGCGCCAGGGTGCACGGGGCGGGGGCGCGGTGACGCGACGGGCTCAGCCCGCGCGGTGCACCACCGCGTCGCACATCTCCTCCAGGGCCGCCTTCGCGTACCCCTCGGGCAGCGGCGCGAGCATCGCGCGCGCCTCCTCCGCGTAACGGAGCGTGTCCTGCCGGGCCTGCTCCAGGGCCGGGTGGACGCGCAGCCGGCGCAGCGCCTCGGCGTGCCGGGCGTCGTCGGTCAGGTCGCCGTCGATCAGCGCGAGCAGGTCGAGGTCCTCGGGCCGCTGGTGGGCCGCGGCCGCGGCACGCAGGTAGAGCACCGGCAGCGTGGGCACGCCCTCGCGGAGGTCGGTGCCCGGGGTCTTGCCGGACTCGTGGGAGTCGGAGGCGATGTCGAGGACGTCGTCGGCGAGCTGGAACGCCACGCCGAGCCGCTCCCCGTACTGGGTGAGGATCTCGACGGCGGACTCGTCGGCCCCGGCCATCATGGCGCCGAAACGGCAGGAGACGGCGACGAGCGAGCCCGTCTTGCCGCCGAGGACGTCGAGGTAGTGCGCGACCGCGTCGCGGCCCTCCTGCGGGCCGGCCGTCTCCAGGATCTGGCCGGTCACGAGCCGCTCGAACGCCTCGGCCTGGATGCGGACGGCCTCGGGGCCGAGGTCCGCGAGGGTGTGCGAGGCGCGAGCGAAGAGGAAGTCGCCCGTGAGGACGGCGAGGGAGTTGCCCCAGCGGCTGTTGGCGCTCTCGACGCCGCGCCGCACGGCCGCCTCGTCCATGACGTCGTCGTGGTACAGCGTGGCGAGGTGGGTCAGCTCGACGACGACGGCCGAGGGCACGACACCCGGCGCGTACGGGTCGCCGAACTGGGCCGCGAGCATCACCAGGAGCGGCCGGAACCGCTTGCCGCCCGCCAGCACCAGGTGCTGGGCAGCCTCGGTGATGAACGGCACATCGCTCTTGGTGGCGTCGAGGAGGCCGGCCTCGACGGCGGCGAGGCCGGTCTGGACATCGGCTTCGAGAGCCTGGTCCCGCACGCTAAGACCGAACGGCCCGACGACGGTCACGAGGGGATCTCCTGTCTGCTGAAGCCTGGCTGATGTGCTGCGCTGTCCGGTATGCATGAACGCCGACACCGGGACGTCACCCGGAAGGTCACTCGGATTGTCGATGTGTCGGTCGATTCACTCAAGCCAGCGTATCCGGTCATGTTTCGATCACCGTGGGCACCCGCCCGTCGCCCTACATGTCCTTGGTCATGCTATATGGCAATAAATGAGCGTTTTATTTGCGGGCGGCTTCGGACTGTCGCGCCTGCCTGGTGAGAAGGGTGCGAGGCCCTCCGGTTCCGCTTCGGCCGGGGATCGAGCCCGGTTCACGCCCGGGCCGGCGGCCGGGGCCGGGCGCGAGTCGGGCCCTGATCGGGCCCGGAGCGGTGGCCGGATTCCGACCCGCGTGTCGGCCCTGGCGCACGGGGGCGATCCACCCGCGACCGTCCGCTTACCGGCGGTACCGATGTTGACGCGCGCGTCCACCACGCGCTGCGGACCGCGGACCGCGGACCGCGGACCGCGGACCAGATAGTCCGCCTCTCCATCCCCGGCATAGTCCACCCCGCACAGGTGTGGGGACTTCGGGAGCGGTCACGTGCGGCTATCCCTCCGGTCGGCCGGGACGCACCCGGCTCGGACGACGGTGACGGTGACGGTGACGATCGCGGTCACGGTGAACGTGAAGATGAAGATGAAGGTGACGAGGAGACGCAGGGGGCTCACGGGCGTGTCCATAGGGCACGCGTGAGGGCCCTGAGGCGATCGGCCGGCGTCGCCGCTCCCGACAGCAGGCGATCCCGGCAGCCGGATCAACCGGACACCAGAGCAGGAACAGGCCAGGCCCTCACATCCAGGGCAACCTGACCTGACCACGACACCCCTCGGGTCGACGGGTGGCGACGCGGACCGGCAGCCCGGAGGGCGTCAAGCCGCAGGGTGACGCGACATCAACCCCACGGCGGCGCACACCTCTTGATGGCGCGATGGGCTTCCGGGCCGCGCTTCGGAGGCGTACCCGACACTCCCCGGGGGGGGCGACGGAAATCGCCGGAGATCACCCTGCTTGTGGCCGCCTGAGCGCCACCCCCGGTATGTTCATGATCAGCTCATACGACCAGGAGTGCGCGCTTTGTCCCGAACATCGATCGACCCCGGTACCAGCGACGGCGAGCAGCAGCAGCCGCCCCAGGACGACCGGGCCTTCCTCGGGCACCCGAAGGGCCTGCTCACCCTCTCCGGCCTGGAGGTCTGGGAGCGGTTCTCGTTCCTGGGCATGCAGGCGATCCTCGTCCTCTACTTCGCCGACACCGTCGCCCACGACGGCATGGGCATGTCCCCCGGCACCGCGGCCTCCGTCTCCGCCGCCTACGGCACCCTCGTCTACCTCGTGTCGGTGGCCGGCGGCTGGCTGGCGGACCGCGTCCTCGGCTCCTTCCGCGCCGTGCTGTGGGGCGGCATCCTCATCGCCTGCGGCCACTACGCCATGGCGATCCCCGCCCAGGCCGCGACCTGGGCCGGTCTCGGCCTGATCAGCGCGGGCACCGGCCTGCTCAAGCCGAACGTGGCCACCATGGTCGGCAAGCTCTACCGCACCGACGACGACCGCCGCGACGCCGGCTTCGCCCTCTACTACATGGCGATCAACATCGGCGCCTTCGCCGGACCGCTGATCACCGGCTGGCTCGGCGAGCACAAGGGCTGGCACTGGGGCTTCTCCGCCGCCGCGCTCGGCATGACGCTCGGCCTCGTCCAGTACGTGGCGGGCCGCCGCCACCTCGCCGGACGCCGGCACTCCGCCGAGTTCGCCCTCGCGCCCGACGCCATGCGCCGCGCCATCCGGAACATCGTCCTCGGCCTCGTCGCCGCCGTCGTCGCCGCGGGCGCGCTGTCACTCGCCGGCTGGCTCACCATGGCCCGCTTCGTCGACCTGCTCACCCTCGTGTCGGTGATCGCGCCGGTCGTCTACTTCTGGGTGATGTTCGCGAGCCCGCGCGTCACCGCCGAGGAGCGGGGCCGGCTGAAGCCGTACATCGTGCTGTTCCTGGCCTCGGTCACGTTCAACTTCATCCTCTTCCAGGCCTACTCGACGATGATCCTGCTGGCGTCCACCAACGCCCGCACCACGATCCTCGGCTTCGACTTCCCCGCGAGCTGGTACGCCTCCGCCCTCGGCGCCTTCGAGGTCGCGCTCGCGCCCGTCGTGGCCGGCGTCTGGGCACGGATGGGGCCGCGCCAGCCGCACGCGTCCAACAAGATCGCGCTCGGGGTGATCCTCGGCGGCCTGTCATTCCTGCTGATGGTCCTGCCGACGTCGGGGCACGCGGACGACACGTACAAGATGGCCGCCTGGTGGATCGTCGGCTCGTACCTGCTGCTCGGGCTCGGCGACGTCCTCCTGGAGACCTCCGGGATGTCCGCGACGAGCAAGCTGGCGCCGAAGGCGTTCTCCAGCCAGACCATGTCGCTCTGGTTCCTGTCCCTCGCGCTCGCCAACGGGATCCAGGCCCAGACGGTGAAGCTGTACGACCAGGTCTCCAAGCCCGCGTACTTCGGCGTGAACGGCGCCATCGCCGTGGCCGTCGGGCTCGCCGTCATGGCCCTGGCGCCGTGGCTGCGCCGCACCATGCACCCGGTGCGCTGAGCCCCGCTCCCTCCTTCTCCGATCCGCCGACCGCCGACCGCCGATCCACCGTCTCGCCGAACCACCCAGGTGACTCATGACGAAGATCCGTACCGACTTCCCCTACGACACCCGCCACGAGGACCTCCGCATCCCGCTGCCCGACGGCACCGAGCTGTACGCCCGGATCTGGCGGCCGCTCACCGACGAACCCGTCCCGGCCCTGCTCGAATACCTGCCGTACCGGCTCACCGACTGGACCGCGCCGCGCGACGCGCAGCGCCACCCCTGGTACGCGGGCCACGGCTACGCCTCCGTACGCGTCGACGTGCGCGGCCACGGCAACAGCGGGGGCCTGCCCGGCGACGAGTACGACGCCGTCGAGCTCGCCGACGGCGTCGCCGTCGTGAACTGGCTCGCCGCACAGCCCTGGTGCAACGGAAAAGTCGGCATGTTCGGCATCTCGTGGGGCGGCTTCAACTCGCTCCAGATCGCCGCGCTCGCGCCCGAACCGCTGAAGGCGATCGTCACCGTCTGCTCGACCGACGACCGCTACGACAACGACGTGCACTACATGGGCGGCTCCGTCCTCGCCGTCGACATGCACGCCTGGGCCGCGACCATGCTGGCCTTCGTCGCCCGGCCGCCGGACCCCCGGTACGTGGGCGAGGAGTGGCGCGCGATGTGGCTGCGCCGGCTCGGTGCCGTACGGCCGTTCCTCCACACCTGGCTGTCCCACCAGACCCGCGACGCCTACTGGCGGCACGGCAGCGTCTGCGAGGACTACTCCGCCGTCCAGGCCGCCGTACTCGCCGTCGGCGGCTGGCACGACCCGTACCGCGACACCGTCCTCCGGCTCGTCGAGCACCTGCCGCAGGACCGGGTGCGCGGCATCATCGGACCGTGGTCGCACCAGTACCCGGACCGCGGGCTGCCGCCCGGCCCGGCGATCGGCTTCCTCCAGGAGACCCTGCGCTGGTGGGACCACCACCTCAAGGGCGTCGACAACGACGTGATGGCCGAGCCGCTGCTGCGCTCCTGGATCAGCGAGTCGCACCCGCCCGCCACGGTGTACGAAGAGTTGGCGGGCCGGTGGGTCACCGACCCGGCCTGGCCGTCGCCGCACGTCACCCCCGTCGCGTACACCCTCCGGGGCGCGCCCGTCGCCGTGGACTCGCCGCAGCACACCGGACTCGACGCGGGCCGCTTCTTCCCCTTCGGCAACGACGCCGACCTGCCGCCCGACCAGCGCGCCGAGGACGCCTACTCCGCCTGCTTCGACTTCCCGGTACCGGAGGACGGGGAGCCGATCGAGATCCTGGGGCGGCCGGCGGTACGGCTCGCGCTCCGGGCGGCCGCCCCCACCGGGCAGGCCGTGGCCCGGCTGTGCGACGTCGCGCCGGACGGCTCGTCCACCCTCGTCACACGCGGCGCGCTCAACCTCTCGGCCCGCTACGGGCGGGACCGGGCGGTCGAGGCACAAGCCGGAGAGTGGGAGGAGTACGCGTTCGAACTGAACGGCATCGGCCACACCTTCCCGCCCGGCCACCGGATCCGGCTCGCCGTCTCCTCCGCGTACTGGCCGTGGCTGTGGCCCCAGCCCGACACCGGCGGCTTCACCCTCGACCCGGCCGGCTCGTCGCTCACGCTCCCCCTCCGCGCGCGTACGGAGGACGCGGTCGACTTCGAGGAGCCCGAACAGTCCGCGCCGCTGGGCGTCGGCTACCCCGCCACGCTGGAGGAGCCCCGGCCGGAACGGCTGGTCGTACGGGACGTGGCGAAGGGCGCATGGCGACTGGAGGTCGACCCTCGGTACGGCGGGACCCGGGTCTACCCGGACGGCCTGGAGTTCACGGAGGACGCGGCCGAGACGTACACGATCGACGAGAAGGACCCGCTGTCCGCCCGTACCCGCTCGGAATGGTCGATCCGGCTGCACCGGCCCGAGATGGCGTGGGACGTACGGATCGAGACGCGGTCGGAGATCTCGTGCGACGCGGACGTGTTCCTCACGTCGGACGAGCTGATCTGCCGGGAGGGCGGAGAGGTCGTATTCCACCGGACGTGGGAGGAACGCATTCCGCGCACGGCGGGCTGACGGAAAGTCACCACGGGTGCACGGAAGAGGAATAGCGCGTGCACCCGGAAAGGCCCGAAAGGAATGGGGCCGCTCCGGAATTCCGGAACGGCCCCATTCTCACTGCTTCGGCTCTTTACGAGCCCTCCACGCCTGCGATCAGGCGCCTTCGCCGGCCTTGCGGCGGCGGACCATCACCATCGCGCCCGCGCCGAGGACCACGGCCGCGCCGCCCGCGAGGGCGAACGGAAGGGTCGACGGGCCCGCGCCGGTGGCGGCGAGGCGACCGGTCGTGGTGGTGGGGGTGTGGGTGGTGGTGGTCACGGGGGTCTTGGAGGTGCCGCCCTGCGGGGAGGCGTTGCCGTTGCCCTTCGTACCGCCGTTGGTGCCGTTGCCGTTGTGGCCGCCGTTGGTGCCGTTGTTGTTGCCGGAACCGGGCTTGGCGGGCTTCACGACGGTGAAGTGGGCGATGTTGGTCTCGGACTCACCGCAGGTCATGTCCTCGTAGGTGGCACGCAGACCGGCGGCGAGGACCTGCCCGTCACCGACCGGCACCTTGGCGTCGACGGAGACCTTCAGCTTGAAGTCGAAGGACTTGCCCGGGGCCAGCGGGGCGTTGGCGGAGAAGCCCAGCTCCTCCTCGTTCGCCCAGTTGATCGGCTTCCACGTCGGGCTCTCGGAAGTGGACCACTTCACGTCGAGCCACTCCATGCCGCCGTTCGTCGTGGCCACGGAGAAGCCGCCGAACTCGTCGAAGGTCTTGGAGCCCTTGTTGGTGATGCGGAAGGTGAACACCCCGCTGGAGCCAGCGGTGATCTCGCTCGGGCCGGTGAGGGAGGTGCCGAGGCTCTTGTCGTCCTCGACGCACATGTCCTCGCCGTCCGGCAGGTTCGCCTCGGCCTCCGCGAGCGCGTCCTCGGCGTCGTCAAGCGCCTTCCTGGCAGTCTTCTTGGCCTTGCGAGCCTCGTCCAGGGTGCTCAGCGCGGCGGCCTTGGCGTCGTTCTGAGCCCTCAGCACCTTGAGGAGCCCTTCATTCTTGGCCGTTGCGTCGGCAGCGGCGGCTTCAGCGGCGGCCTTCGCCTCCTTGACCGCCTGCTCAAGCGGGGCCTTCTGCTCATCGGTGGCGTCCTCGGGCAACGCGGCCAGGGCCGCCTCGGCCTTGGTGACCGCTTCGGCGGCGGCTTCCTTGGCGGTGGCGGCCTCGTCATACACCTTCTTCGCCGTCTGAACGTCGACGGCCAGCGGGTGGTCGGCCTTGGCCAGGGCGTCCACGGCCTTCTCCGCGGCGGTGAGATCGGCCTTGGCCTTGTCGAAGGCGGTCTCGGCGGCGGCGACCGCCAGCTTCAACTGCTCGATGGAAGGCTTGTCGGCGAGCTGGCTCGCACCGGCGGCCGGCTTCGTGTCGGCGAACGCGGGCGCGGCGGAAAGGAACACGACCGGAGCGGTCACGGCCGCTGCCACGGCGGTGGCGGCGATACGTCGAATCTTCACAGGGGACCTTTTCTGGTCGAACGAAGAAATACAGCCTGTGGCGTGTGGGGGCTGCGCCTGCGGAAAGACGCACGCGGCGCAACGCTTTGGCAATCGTATGGCCGGGATAAGACAGCGGAATAGGGGTATTGCCGTGTGCGGGGCCGGCATATGTCGACACGGCGACCTGATCCGCAACGCATATGCCAAAAATCCGGGCAGTTGCCCACGGAGGCCCCACTTTCTGTGTGACTCATGTCATCCGCGTCTTGGCGCGTGACCCGTAACGTGTCCCCCAACACACCTGGAAAGCGAGGTCAGCACCGATGTCCACGCCGATGCCGACGCCTGAGCGGAGCCCGCTCGACCTGCCCGAAGGCGACCCCTTCGGCCCGCACAACCTGCCCTATGGCGTGTTCTCCACGGCCGACGAACCCGACCGGCGACGCCTCGGCGTCCGGATCGGCGCGTACGTCCTCGACGCCGGCGCCGCCGCGCACGCGCTCGGCTCGCCGTACGCCACCCTGCTCGACCAGCCCGGCCTCAACCCGCTGCTCGCGGCCGGCCGCACCGCCTGGCGCGACGTGCGCCGCGCGCTCACCGGCTGGGTGACCGTCCCCGCGCACCGGCCGGTCGTCGAACCGCTGCTGCACCCGCTCGACGCGGTCACGCTGCACCTGCCGTACGAGGTCGCCGACTACGTCGACTTCTACGCGAGCGAGCACCACGCGACCAACGTCGGCCACATCTTCCGCCCCGACGGCGACGCGCTGACCCCCAACTGGAAGCACCTGCCCATCGGTTACCACGGCCGGGCCGGCACCGTCGTGGTCTCCGGCACCGACGTCGTACGGCCCGCCGGGCAGCGCAAGACGCCCGCCGACCCGGCGCCGGTCTTCGGGCCGTCGGTCAAGCTGGACATCGAGGCGGAGGTCGGCTTCCTCGTCGGCACCCCGTCGGAGATGGGCCGCCCGGTCGGCCTCGGCGACTTCCGCGAGCACGTCTTCGGTCTGACGCTGCTCAACGACTGGTCGGCGCGCGACATCCAGGCGTGGGAGTACGTGCCGCTCGGCCCGTTCCTCGGCAAGTCCTTCCAGACCTCCGTCTCCGCGTGGGTGACCCCGCTGGAGGCCCTGGACGCGGCCCGAGTCGCCCCGCCCGCCCGGGACTTCGAGCTCCAGCCGTACCTCGACGACTCCGGCGAGGACGAGCTCGGCGGCTTCGACCTGCGGATCTCCGTCGCGATCAACGGGGAGGTGGTGGCCGAGCCGCCGTTCTCCACCATGTACTGGACGGCCGCCCAGCAGCTCGCCCACATGACCGTCAACGGCGCCTCGCTCCGCACCGGCGACCTCTACGGCTCCGGCACGGTCTCCGGCCCCGAGGTCGGCCAGCGCGGCTCGCTGCTCGAACTGACCTGGAACGGGCGCGACCCGATCGACCTGGAGGGCGGCAAGCGGACCTTCCTGGAGGACGGCGACGAGGTCACGATGACCGCCTGGGCGCCGGGCCCGGACGGCACGCGCGTGGCGCTCGGCGAGGTCACGGGGCGGATCGCCCCGAACGCCGGCTGATCCGCCGGCCTGTCCGGTCGTGGGCCCGCCTCCCGAGTGGGGGCGGGCCCACGACCGTTTCGTACGGCCTGCGTACGACCTCCGTACGGCCTCGGTGCGCCCCGGACGGCCTCCGTACGCCCCCCTCCGAACGAGGGAAGCCTGGTAGGCGGTCCCCCGCCGCGCGGTAGATACCCGGATGTGGCACTCTCCCCGTGCCGGCCACGAGGCCACCGTCCCGGCTGTGCCCGCGGCAACGAAGACCTCACCAGGAGAACCATTCATGCTGAGGACCTGCCGTGCCCGGCGCGGCCTCGTCGCCACCCTCGCGAGCCTCGCGCTCGCCGCCGGCGTCGTCACGGGCTCCGGCGCGCTGGGCGCCGGCGCCGCCCACGCCGGCACCGACCCCGTGCGGCCGGTGCCGATCGCGGCGACCGACATGCCGTCGGCGGACGCCGGTGTCGTCCGGGGCAGGACCGCCCGGACCGCCCTCTACGCGGCGATGCGCCAGCTGTGGGCCCAGCACGTGCACTGGACGTACTCCACCGTCGAAGCCTTCTTCCACAACCCGGACGCGCTCCAGGCGACGCAGGACCGGCTGCTGCGGAACCAGCACGACATCGGCGACGCGATCGCCCCGTACTACGGCCGTGCCGCCGCCGACCGGCTGACCGACCTGCTGCTCACCCACATCGAGGACTCCGGGCCGGTCCTCCAGGCCCTGAAGGACGGCGACGCGGCCGCCCTGAAGAAGGCCATGGCCGTCTGGTACGCCAACGCCAAGGACATCGCGGACTTCCTCTCCACCGCCAACCCGGAGTTCTGGCCGCGGTCGGTGACCGAACCCGCGCTCAAGACGCACATCACGCAGACCGCGGCCTACGGCACGGACCTGTTCCGCGCCGACTACACGAAGGCGATCACCGACTTCGACGCGGCGGAAGCGCACATGGCGGAGCTCGCCGACTTCCTCAGCAAGGGGATCATCGCCCAGTTCCCGGGCCGGTTCACCGGCTGAGCCCCCTTCTTGCCTGATCGGGCCCGGGCCGTCACCCGGCTCAGGCCCGCTCCCGGCCCCACGCCGCCAACGGTTCGAGGGCCGTGTTGAGCCGCTGCCCGTCCTCGGTCAGCGCGTACTCGACGCGCGGCGGCACCTCCTCGTACGAGACGCGCCGGACGATCCCGTCCGCCTCCATCTCCCGCAGATGGGAGGCCAGCACCTTCTCCGTGATCCCGGGCACCAGACGGCGCAGCTCGCCGAAACGGCGGTGCGGGTACTCGTGGAGCGCCCAGAGGATCAGCACCTTCCACTTGCCGCCGATGACCTCCATCGCGGTGTCGATCCCGCAGGCGTGCCCCTCCGGCCCACCCGGCCGGTTCAGCGTCGCCATGCCCTGCCCCACCCCACCTTCCCGACCTGCACGCTCACTCCGCGGTAAGCACCCACTTCGAAGTGCGTACTTGTCCGCCCTCACACTCTGCGACGAGCCTAACCGGCATGGCACAGAACACCGTTGAAGCCGCTCACACCGCCGCGAAGACCCCCGTCACCCTCCTCGGCCTCGGCGCGATGGGTACCGCCCTCGCCCGCACCTGGCTCGCCGCCGGCCACCCGCTCACCGTCTGGAACCGCACCCCGGCCCGCGCCGAGGCGCTCGCCGCCGAGGGCGCGAAGGTCGCCGACAGCGCGGCCGAGGCCGTCGCGGCCAGTCCCCTCGTCGTCGTCTGCCTGCTCGACGACGCGTCCGTCGGCGAGGTGCTGGACGACACCGGCCTGGCGGGCAAGGACGTCGCCAACCTGACCACCACCACGCCCGCCCAGGCCCGCGCCCGCGCCGCCTGGGCGACCGAGCGCGGCGCCCGCTACCTGGACGGCGGGATCATGGCCGTACCGCCGATGATCGGCGTCCCCGGCGCCGGCGCGTACGTCTTCTACAGCGGCTCGCCGGAACTCTTCGAGCGGCACCGGGAGACCCTGGCCGTCCCCGCCGGCACGACCTTCGTCGGCGCGGACGCGGGCTTCGCGGCGCTGTACGACATGGCGCTGCTCGGCGGGATGTACGGGATGTTCGCCGGGGCCGCGCACGCCTTCGCGCTGATCCGCGACGAGGACATCGACCCCACCGCGCTCGCGCCACTGCTCTCCGAGTGGATCGTCGCGATGTGCTCGTCCATCCCCCAGACCGCCGAACGGCTGCGCAGCGGCGACTACACGACGGGCGTCGTCTCGAACCTCGGCATGCAGGTGGCCGGCACGCCGACCTTCCTGGCCACCGCCGAACAGCAGGGCATCAGCCCCGAACTCCTCTCTCCCTTCTTCGCGTTGATGCGGCGACGCCTTGAGGAGGGCGGCCGGGACGAGGAGGACCTGACGGGCGTGATCGACCTGCTGGCACGGACCCGGGGCACGGCGAAGGCGGGCGCCTGACCCGTACGGCGGAACGAGGCGCTGCTCTCCGCCCTCCCCGGGAACAATCAGGGTGACGGGCGGGAAGGAGTCGCATGAGCGCGAGCGGACGACGACCGGCATCCGGCGCCGGCTCCGACTCCGGCGCCGGCTCCGGGGACACGGAGGCGCCGCCGCCCGCCCCGGACCGGCGGCGGATGTGGCCGCTGTACGCCGCCGGGTTCACCACCGCCTTCGGCGCCCACGGCATCGCGGCCAACCTCGGCGCCGGGGACGCGGGGCTCGCGCGGTCGGTGCTCTACCTGGGGGCGCTGCTCGCGCTGTACGACGCGGCGGAGGTCGTCCTCAAGCCGGTGTTCGGCACGCTCGCCGACAAGGTCGGGGCCAGGCCGGTGCTGCTCGGCGGGCTCGTCGCGTTCGCCGCCGCGTCCGCCGTGTACGTCGTGGCCCGCGACCCGGGGCTGCTGTGGGCGGCCCGGCTCGGGCAGGGCGCGGCGGCGTCGGCGTTCTCCCCGGCCGCGTCCGCGCTGCTCGTACGGATGAACCCGGTGGCCCGGCACGGGCGGGCGTTCGGCTCGTACGGCTTCTGGAAGAGCGTCGGGTTCACGGCGGGGCCGCTGCTCGGCGGGGTGCTGGTGTGGGCGGGCGGGCTGACGCTGCTGTTCGCCGTGATGACGGCGCTGGCCGTGGCGGTCGCGCTGTGGGCCGCGCTCGCCGTCCCGGCCGTACCGCCGCTGCCGAGGACCCGGCAGACCCTCGCGGACCTGGTGCGGCGGCTGGCGGACGGGGCGTTCGTACGGCCGGTGCTGGCGCTGGCGGCGGCCACCGCCGCGCTGTCGGTCGGCGTCGGGTTCCTGCCGCTGTCCGGCCGGGCGGACGGGTTGTCGCCGGTCGCCACCGGCGCGGCCGTCTCCGTACTCGCCGCGTGCGCGGCCTTCGTCCAGCCGTGGGCCGGGCGGGCGCTGGACGCGGGGCGGCTGACACTGCGGACCGGACTGTCCGCCGGACTCGCCGTGACCGCGGGCGGGATGGCCGTCGCCGTCCTGCCGGGGGTGGCCGGCCTCCTCGCGGCGGCCGTCCTGACCGGCGCGGGCACCGGCCTGATCACCCCGCTCGGCTTCGCCGCGCTGGCCGCCGCCACCCCGGACGAACGGATCGGCCAGACGATGGGAACGGCGGAGATCGGCCGCGAACTGGGCGACTCGGGCGGCCCCCTCTTCGTCGCCGCGATCGCCACGGGCACCAGCCTGGCCTGGGGCTTCACCGCCCTGGCCCTCCTCACGGCCCTCCTGATCCCGCTTGCCCTGACGACCCCCCGCCCCGACTCCGCTGCGGACTGACCCCGACCGCGGGTGCCCGCCAGGGCGGTTCTCCCTCCGCGGAGGGTCCCCGCCCTGCGTCGCCTTGAAGATCCTCTGCCTCAGCCGCCGTACGTTCTCCTC